>LVAZ01000105.1 GCA_001603055.1 Victivallales bacterium Lenti_02 | reverse complement strand
GAAGGCCGCGCCGAGGTCGAACAGGGGCTGGCCGTTCTCGTCGAGGCCGCTGGTGCCGGTGAGCATCAGCTTGCCGCCCTTGGCCAGGAAGGCGTCGAGCTTCGCCTTGAGGGCGGGGTTCACCTTCACCTCGTCGGGCAGGATGAGCAGCTTGTAGGGGGAGAAGTCCATCTCGCCGTCGAGCACGTCGAAGAGGAAATGGCCTTCGAGCAGGGCGCGGCCCGCGCCGGTGTCGCCCGCCGTCTCGCGACCGCTGGCGTGGTTGACGGCGGCGGCGGAGATCAGGCCGATGTCGGCCACGTTCTTGGTGTAGTCGCACCAGGCCTCCTTGGCCTCGACCTCGGCGTAGGCCGCGCCGATAAGGTCGTAGGTGCTCTGGTCGAGCTGGCCGTTGGGGTGGAGCTGGTCGCCGACGCTGCACTTGGCGCCGTAGGCGAGCATGGCGGCGCACTCGTAGCGCAGGGCGTTGGGATGCTTGAAGCCGCCGAACTCGCCCCAGGTGGTGTGGAACTTGCCGGTCATGCCCATGACGTCGAAATCGAGCAGGGTGGTGTATTTGGCCGACATGGGGAAGTGGTCGTAGCCCCAGCCGCCGGTGGGCAGGGATTCGAGTTCGAGATGGGAGAAGTACTTGAGGATGTCCCGCTGGCCGGCCTGGATGTGGCCGGAGTTGTGGAACACCGGCATGGTGGGGATGACGTCCGTCGCGGCCTTGGTGGTCATGATGTAGTAGCGTTCGAGGGCCAGGTCGGCGCACTTCTTCCGGTCCTCGTCCTTGTTCGGGTCGAGGCCCTTCTCGGCCATCACCGCGAGGCACCATTTGCAGCAGCAGGGGGCCTGGCTGATGATGTCGAGGAAAATCCCGTCGCAGTTGGGGAAGAGCTTGACCGTCTCGCGGATCTGCGCGCAGAGGTAGTCGGTGTAGGGGGAGTTGAAGCAGAGGCGATGGAAGCCGGTGCCGATGGGGCTGCGGGACCAGCCGACCCATTGCCCCTCATGGCTGATCTCGTGCCACTCGGGATGCTCCTCGAAGGCCACGTTGTCCACCCCCGCCGAGAGGTAGATCGGGGCGTTGACGTCGATCTCCTTGCAGGCGTCGAACTGGGCGCGGAGCAGATCGAAGGAGAGGTTGGGATGCAGCTTGCCGGTCTTGGTCTCGTGGTAGTGCCAGCCGTGGTGGCACTTGGCGAAAAGGGTGATCGAATTGACGTGCCCGGCCTTGAGGGTGGCCTGCCACTCGGCCTTGTCGAAGGCCGCGCCGATGCCGGGGATGGCGGGGGAGGTGTGGAAATCGAGATGGATTTGACGGAAGCGCAGATGGTGCATGGTTCGCTCCTGTTGCGGCCGGTGGGAAGAATGAAGATGAAAAAAAGCCCGGCCCGACAGTAGCCTGCCGAGCCGGGCTTGCAAGGGGAAAAGCGCTAGGCGCCGGCGAGATCCTGCCAGGCCTGGTGGAGAGTGCGGAAGAGGTCCTCGATCTGCCCGACTTCGAGGCAACTGAAGGCGATCCGCAGGTCGGTCTCGCCGAGGGCGATGGTGCCGATGCCGTAGCGGTCCAGCGCATGCAGGCGCAGGGCCTCGGCGCCGATCTTCTTCAGGCGGAGGCACATGAAGTAGCCGCTGTTGAAGGGATAGGCGTCCCAGGCCTCGGCGAAGGCAGCGTCGGCCAGCACCCGCTTCACCTCGGCGGCGCGCTCTTCCATGACGGCCACCTTGGCGTCGTGCTCGGCCCGGAAGGCGGGATTGCGCAGGGCGCGCAGCACCACCGTCTGGGACAGGCTGCTGCAATTGCTGATCAGGCTGCGGATGCAGCCCATCGTCTTGCTCACCAGCGCCTGGTAGAGCGGGCTGTCGGCCGCCGCGCCGCCCACCGAATAGGTCAGGAAGCCGATGCGCAGGCCCCAGACGAAGACCTCCTTGGTGGCGGCGTCCGCCTTGATGGCCAGCAGCCGGGGATGCTTGCCCGCCAGCTTCGCGAAGAGGGACTGGCGCATGGGGGCCGCCCCGTAGAACAGGCCGAAATAGGCGTCATCGATCAGCACCACCACATTCATCCCGCCTTCGGCGGCATTGAGCAGGCTGGCGGCGATGGCCTCGCCCTCGGCCTCGGTGGGCGTGTAGCCGGTGGGGTTGTTCGGGAAGTTCAACAGCACCACCACCTTCTTCTTGCCCTCGGCCGCCAGCTTCGCCAGCTCGCCCGCGAAACCGTCCTGGTTGAAGCCTTCGCCCGCGAAGAAGGGGAAATCGCGCAGGACCGCCTCCCGGCGCAGACCGAAAATCAGCGGATAGTTGTCCCACTGCTTGTCCGGCAGCAGCACCGTGTCGCCCGGATTCACGAACAGGTCCGCCACCAGCCCCAGCCCGTGGGTCAGACCATTGGTCACCACCGGCTGGCTCATGGGCACCCCGGCCAGACCGGGATTGTCCACCAGATTCTTCGCCTGCCACGCCGCGCGCAGGTCCGGCAGCCCGGCCGGCGGCGCATAGAGCAGCGCCTCGTCGGGCGTGATGCCGGGAATCGCCCCCATCACGCTCGGCAAATTCATCGCCACTCCGTCCTCGGATGCCGTCCCGATGGTGGCGTTGTACCGTTTCGCCTTGGCCTTTGCCTCCGCCGACTGGCTCAGAATCCCTTTCGGGAAGTAGAACTCCTTGCCGAAGTCGGAAAGCATGTCCAACACATGGGGATTGGCGGACTGAATCTGCTGGTTGAGGGCCTGGGCGAGGGGGTTCATCGTTTGTTCATGTCTCCTAGGCGCGACCGTGGAGGGAAGGGCAGCGCCCGGCACCGGGCGCGTCGGGCCTAAAATATACCAAGCCGTCCCCCGACATGCAATGCCTGCAACAGCGCAACCCCCGGTCCCGACGAAAAATAGGCCGTGCCACAATGATTCCGCCCGAGCCCGATTTTTTTTCCGGAATCATTTGGCTTTCTCCCCTTCCATGATGTACCTTCGCTTGGTGCCTATACGCACCGCGTTTGCTCATGCCTCCGAAACGCACCGGTTCGATCGCGGAGTTCGGGAAATGAAACAGCAACGTAATCTGTTCGGGCTGATGGTTCTGGCGATGGCTCTGGTATCGGCGGACTGCCTGGCCGGCCTGCTGGACGGCCTGGGGCTGGACAGCGCGGTGGCGCAGGAGGAGACCAACTACACCTGCACTCCGGTGCCCGCCGCCAAGCCGCCCGCCCAGCACTCCAGCGCCGAGGGCTTGCCCCCCCTGCCCCTGCCCGTGGTGCCCCTGCGCCGCACCGAGAAGAAGAATCCCCCGCGCCCGCCCGTGCTGATCGCCAAGATCGCCACCCAGAACCGTTCGGACTGGGCCACCAACCCCGCCGACGCCGAGAACCTGCTCCGCTGGATGGGCCAGAACCTCAACGTCCACTTCAGCTCCATCAACATGCCCGAGGACCAGGTCCCGGCCGACCCGAAGGCCGTCCCCGTCCTCTACCGCACCGGCCATGACGCCTTCACCTTCAGCCCCGAGGTCCGCGAGCGCCTCCGCGTCTACCTCCTCGGCGGCGGCACCCTGATCTTCGACGCCTGCTGCGGCCGCCGCGCCTTCGTCGAGTCCGCCCTGCGCGAAATGGAACAGCTCATCCCCGAGCGCCCCCCCTACCGCCTCACCCTCGACCACCCCCTCTACCACTCCTACTTCGACATCAAGGACATCGGCTACCGGCCCAGCGCCCTCAAGGCAGGCGCCGTGACCAACGAGCCCGGCGACATCGGGATCGACATCGGCTGCCGCACCGCCGTCTTCCTCTTCCGCTGGGACGTGAGCTGCGGCTGGGACAACCTCGAGGACTCCGAGCGCCACCACTGCATCGGCTACGACGTCAAAACCTCCCGCCAGATCGGCTCCAACCTCATGGCCTACCTCACCGCCGAGCGCAGCGCCGCCCTCCCCCTCAGCCGCGCCCTCGAATTCGTCGACGCCGAAAAGGGCAAATCCGGCAAGTTCGTCATCGCCCAGGCCAAATACCAGGGCCTCTGGAAAACCCGCGAGGCCGGGCTGGCCATGCTCCTCAACTCCTTCCACGAACAGACCCGCACCCCCGTCCAGTTCGCCCGCGAGGAAATCGCCCTCGATTCGCCGCGCCTCTTCGAAGTCCCCTTCGTCTACCTCGCCGGCCACCAGGACTTCCAGCTCACCAGCGCCGAGCGCGCCAACCTCCGCCAATACCTCGTCCGCGGCGGCCTGCTGCTCGCCGAAAGCTGCTGCGGCCGCGAAGCCTTCGACCGCTCTTTCCGCGCCGAAATGGCCAAGGTGCTCGACGGGCAGAAACTCGAACGCCTCCCCGCCAACCATCCCCTCTTCCTCTTCCCCAACAACCTCCAGGGCGTCCAGCCCCAACCCGCCCTGGCCCACCGCCTCGCCTCCAAGGGCCGCATCCAGCCCGAACTCCTCGGCCTCGAGATGAACGGGCACACCGCCGTCATCTACTCCCCGCACGGCCTGTCCTGCGGCTGGGAACTGGCCCAGTGCCCCTACTGCGCGGGCATCTCCAGCCAGGACGCCCTCGCCCTCGGCGTCAACATCCTGTCCTACGCGGTGCTCCAGTAGCCACCGCCGGATGCATGCGCTAGTTCTCCCCATCCGGACCGCGCCGGGAATCATCCCGCCTGCGGCCCCGACCTCTTGTTTCCCAGGCCGACGGCGTATCCCCTGATTTCCACGGAGAGGAAGAGTATGGCAATGGACTTTGCGCAAATCATGGCGGCGACCTGCGCCCGGCGCGGCAACGCCGTTTTTCTGGCCGGCACGGTCGACGGCGCCTTCCGCGAGTGGAGCTTCGCCGAATTCCGGCGGCTCGTCGAGAGCTGGGCCGGATTCCTCGCCGCCCGGGGCGTCCAACCCGGCGACCGCGTCGCCTTCATCACCCCAAAATCCCCGAACCAGACCTTCGCCTTCTACGCCACCTGGTGGCTCGGCGGCATCGCCGTCCCCGTCTCCGAATCCCTCGCCGAACGGGAGATGGCCTTCGTCCTCGCCGACTGCGAGCCCAAGGTCGTCCTGGTGGACGAAACCATGGAACCGCCGGTCCGCGCCCTCTCTACCGGCGCCGCCTGGCGCGTCTTCCGCTTCCGCGACGCCCGCGAACACACCGGCGAAGGCCCTTCCGAGCCCCTCGGCGTGCCCGCCGAATCCACCGCCGCCCTGATCTACACCAGCGGCTCCACCGGCATGCCCAAGGGCGTCATGCTCTCCCACCGCAACATCGTCGCCAACGGCAACTCCTCCGTCGAAACCATCAATCTCCGCGAAACCGACACCTTCGTCTCCCTCCTCCCCTACTGGCACAGCTTCGGCCTCACCGTCGAGGTCGTGATCTCCATGATGATCGGCTTCCGCGTCACCATCCCCAGGGACCGCCGCGACTTCGCCAAAAACGTCGGCGAATACCAGCCCACCGTCGTCCTCCTCGTCCCCCGCATCGCCGACGCCCTCCTGGCCGGCATCCGCAAAAAACTCGCCGACGCCCCCGCCCCCCTCGCCGGACTCTTCAACCTGGCCCTGGACAACGCCGCCAAAATCTGCCACCGCGGCCCCGGCCTGCGCGGCAACCCCCTGCGCCGCCTCCTCCATGTCGCCCTCTTCAACCCCATCCTCTTCCGCAAAGTCCGCCAGCGCTTCGGCGGCCGCCTCCGCTTCTTCGTCTCCGGCGGTGCCCCCCTCGACCTCGCCCCCCAGCTCTTCTTCAAATACATCGGCCTCCCCATCCACCAGGGCTACGGCCTCACCGAAGCCTCCCCCGTCGTCTCCTCCAACAGCGACACCCGCCACCGCCTCGGCAGTTGCGGCGGCTTCATGTCCTGGCTCCAGCCCGAAAAAGGCGGCGACTGGACCTTCCTCGACGAGCAGGGCAACACCGGCAAGGACCTCCAGGGCGAACTCCTCATCCGCGGCGAATGCGTCATGCAGGGCTACTGGCGCCACCGCGACGACAGCGCCAAAATCCTCCGCGACGGCTGGCTCCACACCGGCGACGTCGGCCATGCCGAGGACGGCTTCCTCTTCCTCGACGGCCGCCAGGGCAACATGATCGTCCTGGCCGGCGGCGAAAAACTCCACCCCGAGCACATCGAGGACGCCATCAAGGGCGCCCCCCTCGTCACCGAAGTCATGGTCTTCGGCGACAAATGCAAAAACGTCTACGCCGCCGTCAACCTCGACCCCGAGCAGACCACCGGCCTCGCCGAGGCCGAACTCCTCCCCCGCCTGCGCGAGGAAATCCGCCGGCGCACGCAACACCTGGCCCTCTTCCAGCGTCCAAAGGACATCCTCATCCTTCCCGAATTCACCATCGAGGAAGGCACCCTCACCGCCACCCTCAAAATCCGGCGCCACAACATCCGCCAGCTCCACGCCGTGAAAATCCGGGACTTCCTCCGCGACAACAACGAGGAATGCTCCCGCGAAACCGGCGCGGCCTAACCCCCAGCCAGCGAGCAGGAACCATGCCCACCCCCGACCTCGCCACCACCTACCTCGGACTCGAACTCGCCAACCCCGTCGTGGTCGGGGCCAACCCCCTCACCGGCAACCTCGACGGCATCCGCGACTGCGCCGCCGCCGGCGCCGGGGCCATCGTCCTCAAATCCCTCTTCGAGGAGGAAATCCGCAGCGAGGCCGAAGGCGTGGACCGCGCGCTCGGCCTCGAAAGCGACTGGCATCCCGAAGTCTACGACTACCTCCGCGCCGGGCTCGGCATGCGTTGCGCCCCCCGCCAATACCTCGACATGATCGCCGCCGCCCGCCGCGAAACCGACATCCCCATCATCGCCAGCATCAACTGCGTCAGCCCCGACATCTGGCCCGAATTCGCCGCCGAAACCGCCGCCGCCGGCGCCAGCGCCCTCGAACTCAACATCGCCCTCTTCCCCGACGACGTCCACGAGGACGCCGCCCGCCTCGAACAACGCCTCCTCGCCATCGTCGCCGCCGCCGCCAAAGCCGTCGCCATCCCCGTCGCCGTCAAACTCGCCCCCCACTTCTCCGCCCTCCCCAACCTCGTCCTCCGCCTCCGCCAGGCCGGCGCCAAAGGCTGCGTCCTCTTCAACCGCCTCTACCGCCCCACCATCCACCCCGAAACCCTCAAAGTCATCGGCGGCGACCGCTTCAGCAACCCCGCCGAAAGCGCCCTCGCCATCCGCTGGATCGCCGTCCTCGCCGACCGCATCGACCTCGACTTCGCCGCCGCCACCGGCTTCCACGACGGCAACCAGGCCGTCCGCGCCATCCTCGCCGGCGCCCGCGCCGTCCAGACCGTCTCCGCCCTCCACCGCGAGGGACTCGGCCAGATATCCGCCATCCAGACCGAAATCCGCGCCTGGATGAGCCGCAAGGGCTTCGCCTCCCTCGCCGACTTCCGCGGCCTGGTCAGCCAGGCCCGCCACCCCGAATCCCCCCTCTTCACCCGTCTCCAGTACATGCGCCGCCTCGACGGCGCCTAATCGCATCCGGCCCGAGTTGACCTGCGCGATTTTTCCGCTAAGGTATGGGCCTGCCTGAAATCCGGCATTTCGGGGCTGTAGCTCAGTTGGCTAGAGCGGTACGTTCGCAACGTACAGGCCAGGGGTTCGAATCCCCTCAGCTCCACCAGTTTCCTACTCAAACGTCCCCCACCGTCCCCGGTGGGGGACGTTCTTTTTCCGGGAATAACCCAACGATTTTCCCGAGGCTGTTTCCTACCTGAGGAGAGTACGTGGCGAACTGAGGAAAAGACGGTTTCCGACGGCATCCGCCGACGGTAACCCCTTCCTGTCCGAGCCCGGCCGTAGCGATGCGCCCGGGCCTTTTTATAAAACAAAAGGCCCCGCCCGCCAAGTGGCGGACGGAGGCCGATGGGTTGAGGCCGGAAGGCCAGGCAGGCAAAAAGACAGCCCGGATGGGGTTGATCCCCCGGACCAGCCGATTATGCCCGAAATACGGGGGCTATTTCAGTGGAGGCAGGGGGGGACAAAAACAGGACAGGGCTGTAAAACAGAAAGTCCCAGCGATAGTAGACCAAGCCATGGCCAGACGAGAAAGCCGTTCCTTCATCAAAAGGTTCAAGGCGAAGATGACGCTCTCGGCGCTGTACGAGGCACGGATGCTGGCCGAGCTGGGCAGCCGTTTCCGATGTGCATCCGAATCAGATTTCGCAGTGGAAGCGGGAACTAGGAAAGGCGATGCCCGGGAACCGACCACGCCGCTCGGGCTGCGGAGCCAAGGCAGCGGGCAACCCCCGGTCGTTGTTCGGGATCGATGGTGGCGGCAGGGAGCCACTACGGACAGCCCCGGGGAACCGCCCGTTCCAGGCCGCAGCCCGGCAAGCGGCCGGACGTTGACGATGTCGGCCGGGAAGATAGAGTGGGCACAACAGCCGACGCGCCGGGATTGCGGCGATTCCGGTTTCGTTCGGCATCTCGCGGAGAACCACCATGTCTGAAGGCATCACTCATTCCGCCATCGTGGACGACTGCGCCCGGCTTGCCCGGTCCGAATCCGGCATCTGCCCGGCTTTCCGGACCGTTCTCGGGGAGCATCTGGAAATTGCCCGCCTGGGCGGCGTGACCCGGCACGGGGACCGCCACAATCCCGACTTGCTCGAACGGTACCGGGAGCAGTGGCCGCTCGCGGACCGTCCCGACGCCGTGCCCATGAAGCTGGCTTTCGTGCTGGGCTGGTTGTCCCATCGGGCGGCGGACCGGCAGATGAAGCGCATCTTCCGCAGTCTCGACCCGGATTGTCCCCGCCGTCCGCCCACCGATTGCAGCATCTACCACGATGTCGCCGTGCTGCGCCATGTGTACGGGGCCGGGGAGACCGATCTTTGGGGCATGCAGTCGTTCGCGGCGGATGGCAGGGAGCGGCAGGAAGCCCGGCTTCGCGCCGAGGCTCTGCTGGCCAGTGTCTGGCAACGCACCCTGCTGCGGATGCACACCTTCATTCCGGACGATTCCGAACCTGACGCCTGGCTGGACCGGGTGGTCGAACAGCACCAGCGGTTGTATGTGGACCTCCGGCGGTACGCCGCCGCCCTGACGGACCCGGACCCCGAGCTGGTGCGACGATTCCTCGTGGAACCCAATTTCTACGCCCCCGCCGACCCCATCATCGTCCTCGCCCGATCCCTGCAAAAAGGAACGCCCCCTCCCGCCGTCTCTCTGGCGGCGGCGCTGGAGCAGGCGCGGGACCAAAGCCTGTACGCCCGCATGCTGCGCAGAGCCTACCTTTACACCCAGGCCGCCAGTGAATTCTTCGAGCGGCGCATCGACCGCGACGAACTCGCCCGCCGTCTCCATATCGGGGTGCCGGAGCTGGCGGAGGTGTAGTCCTTCGGGGCGGGGACGGCGAGCCCCTCCAATACTCAGGGGGCAACCGTGACCACGGCCCGCCGGTACGCGCACAGCGGCGGCTGGCCGTTGTCCTCGACCTGGAGGACGATGTGAATGGTCTCGGGCTTCTGCACGACGGGTGCCGTGAAGCTCGTCGTCTCGCCGTGCCCGCCGGTAAGCTGGATGTCACCTTGAAACGAACCGGCTTCGGGGTAGAGAAACCAGGTCAACACCAGGCCGTCGCCGTCGGGATCGGAAGAGCCGTCGGCGGTGAGGGTCACAGTCTCGCCGGGTTTGGCCGCGAGCGTGAGGATGCGTCGCGTCCGGTCGCCGTTGAGCACGGCCAGGGGGCGATGGTTGGCCTTCCGGTAGTCGTCCGCCACGCACCAGTCCAGACGGGCGCGGAAGTCGTTCTGCAGGGCCAATGCCCAGCGGGCCAGCGTGTTGTCGCGATGGGTTGTGCCCTGCCAGGCATCGGCCTGGTTGGCCCAATAGTAGGGCCTGCCGGGTTGCTCGTCGTTGGCTCCGTAGCGTCCGGCCCAACTGCCCCATGTGGGCTGGTCCGGATCGTTCATGCCCGTCGGCACCAGGTAGAGGAACGTCATCGTGTCGCCCTCTTTCTGCCGCAGGCCGGTGTTGGTCGGATAGAGTGCGCCGAGCGGTCCGTGGCCGGTCCTCACATCCCGCTCGATGTCGAAGCCGCCGGCGGTCGCGGTCAGCGCCGAAAACCGGTGATACCAGCGTTTCCCGTCGACCGGCGGACGGAACGTGTCCACCCAGAGCGGGAAGGGCGGTGCCTGCGTGTAGGTGTGCTCGCGGAATGCATCGGCGGAACTGAGCCGCAGCCGACTCTTGAAGGCGGCGTAGCCTTCGGGGCCGCGCTCCTGGAGCACGCGGTCAAGAGCACGTTTCAGACAGCTAACCGCGCTGCCGTGGTCGGTCCCCCAGTTACAGAACCAGACCGGGCGCGGATCGGGAGCATCGACCGCGCGCAGGATGAGCTGGACACCGTCGTCGGTGTCGTCGTAGCCTGCCACCGTACGGGCGAGTAACTGCTCGGGCGCCGGGTAGCGGGGATCATGCTTCACGAGGTTGGGGTAGCACTGCCCGTAGGCGCTCACCTGCGCGCGGACGATACCGAGCCCGTCGCGGATCGGGTTCCGGTTCTCGCGTTCGCGGGCCACGGCCCGGTTGGCGATGATGCCCTCGATGTCGAACTCGTTGGCGTATGCCAGGAACCGCACCATCGACTGCTCGTCGTCCGGGTCGCCGCCGGCGTCGGTTTCGATGATCAAGCGGAGACGCGGTTCCTGGGCGACACAGGCGGTGGCGGCGAGGATCGAGAAGAAGAGGTTCATTGGTTTCATCCGTTGCTGGGCTCCATTTTCGGGAATCTGGTGGTCCATCTTTGGGCTGGAGTCGTCCACGCTCATGACACGGCCAGCAGGTAGAGCGGGAAGGGCGGCGCATCCTAGGCACCAGCCAGCGGGGCGGCACCCGGTGCCGGGAACCCCGCGTCGGCGTGGTCGAGGACCAGGACCCAGTCCTGGCCTCTTCCCGAGGACGGCGGCACGAAGCTCTGGATCGCGGAATTGTCGCCCGTGTGCAGCTCGAAGGCCGTGCCATAGCGGGGGTCGTACCAGCTCGCCCGCACCCGCTGCGGGGCGGTAATGCTCATCTCGACGCTGAAGGTCTCGCCGCGCGGCGAGTAGATGAAGGCGAAGGATCCGTCGCTGGCCCGGGCGGCGCGGATCTTGCCCCCGCCCCGTTCGGGCCCGTCCACCACGAACTCGTTGGCCGGAACCAGCCTAGTGAACGGGCGCGACTCGAACAGCCGGCGGATGTGCCCCATCTGGAAGGCGCCGGGATGGTCCAGCGCGGCCTGCCAGGGGGTGCTGGCGCCGATCACCGGCGGCCGTCCCGGTTGCCACATCTGCCAGATGTTGTTGTTGCCGTAGGTGTGCCCGCAGGCCCCCGCCAGCAACGACCACCAGGCGGCCTGGCGAGCGTCGTAGTCGTCGAAATGGAGATGCCG
>LVAZ01000104.1 GCA_001603055.1 Victivallales bacterium Lenti_02 | reverse complement strand
GCCGAGATGCTGGCCAAGCTGCTCGCCCGCCTCAACCGGAATCTCCAGCCCCTGCCCAATCTCGACCGCGGCGAGTACCATCCACTCTGAGGGCCGAAGCATGCCGCCCGCCCACGAAACGGTCAAGCTCATCTACCCCCGCCCCCTCGGTCCGCCCTACCTGCTCGCTGGCTTTGTCGATTATCTTTCCTGCAACGGGCTGGAGACCATGCACACCCATGATTTCTTCCAGGCCGTGCATGTGCTTTCGGGCCGGTTCTCCTTCGACGCCGCGGACCACCGGATCGAGATCGGCCCCGGCGAGTCGGGAATCGTGCCGCCCGGCGTGACCCACCGCTATCAGGCGGTGGGACACGAAATCTGCCGTACCTTCATGACCAACTTCCAGACGCCCTGCCCCGAACACCTCGGGGAGTCCGCCGAGGTGCTCGACGGCGAACGCTCGAAACGGCTGTGGGTCACCAAACCCGAAGGGGAGCTGGTGAACTACGCCCTCGACCGGCTGCGGGCCGAATGCGCCTCCCCCGGCCATGCCAGCACCGCCATCACCCAGGCCCTGCTCAATCTCTATCTCGGCGCCATCGCCCGTTCGGCCCAGCGCCGGGACCGGGCCAGCGCCAACGAGGAACGCATCCGCTACGCCCTCGCCCTGATCGAGCGCGAGTACGGGCGGCCGCTCACCCTCGAGGAACTGGCCGACGCGGCCGGGCTGGGGGTGAGCCGCTTCTCCGAGGTGTTCCGCCACCATACCGGCATCTCGCCGATGCGCTACCTGATGGACTACCGGATCGGCGTGGCCAAGGTGCTGCTGACCGCCTCGTCCTTTGCCATCGGCGCGATTGCCGAGCATCTCGGCTTCGGCACGGTCCAGCATTTCAGCCGCACCTTCCACGCCCACACTGGCCTGTCGCCCACCGTCTACCGCGCCAATCCGCCCGTGGAGCTGTAACGATGAACCCGCGCCCCAATGTCGTGCTCATTCTGGCCGACGATCTCGGCTACGGCGATCTGGCCTGCTTCGGCAATCCGCTCGTGCGCACGCCCTGCCTCGATCAGTTGTGCCGGGAAGGGCTTTCCCTCACCCAGCACTATTCCGCCTCGCCCCTCTGCGCCCCGGCCCGAGCCGCCTTGCTCACCGGACGCTACAGCCACCGTCTCGGAGCGGTGGACGTGCCCTCGAACCGGGGACTCGACCGGATGGCGCCCGGCGAACGCACCATCGCCGACGAGTTCCGCAGCCGGGGCTACGTCACCGGCATGGTCGGCAAATGGCACAACGGTCTCCACGATCCGCGCCATCATCCCAACGCCAGGGGCTTCCAGGAGTTCGCCGGTTTTCTCAACGGCGGCATGGACTACTATCAGTGGGTGCTCGACCGCAACGGCCGGCCCGAATTGTTCGACGGCCGCCATCTGACCGACGTGCTGAGCCACGAGGCGATGGGCTTCATCCGCCGCCACTGGCGGCAGCCCTTCTTCCTCTATCTCGCCTACAACGCGCCCCATGCCCCCCTCCAGGCGCCGGAACCGCTGATTGCCCATTATCGCCAGCTTGGCGGACTCAGCGAGGAGGTCTGCTGCCTGTACGCCATGATCGAGCAGATGGACGCGGGCATCGGTCAGGTGCTCCACACCCTCGACCACTTCGGTCTGGCGGAGAACACCATCGTTCTGTTCACCAGCGACAACGGCCCCTGGCTCCAGGGCGGCTGCGCCCGCTACAACGGCCCCTACCGGGGCGGCAAGGGCGAGGTCTACGAAGGCGGCATCCGGGTGCCCGCCATCCTCCGCTGGCCCGGCGCGGTCCCCGCCGGACGGACCTGGGACCAGCCCGTCCATTTCTGCGACTGGCTGCCCACCCTGCTCGACATGGCCAAGGTGAACCGCACCGGCGAGCTACCCTTGGACGGAATCTCCCAGGCGGCCTGTCTCCGCCGTCGCCTGCCGCTTGAAACACCACCTCCGCGCTGCTGGCAGCGAAACCGCTACGCACCAATCGAGCACTGCAACGCCGCCGTCCGCGACGGCAACTGGAAGCTGGTCTGGCCCATGCGCGACGGCGGCGACCGCAAGGAGCCGGAGGACAATCTCTGGTATCAGCGGGGCCTGACCTCGGCCCATCGGTTCTGCGCCATCGACCCGACTCTGCCGTCCTGGCCCATCGGCCCGCCCGCGCCGCCCCAGCTCTACGACCTGGAACAGGACCCCGGCGAAACCCGGAATCTCGCCGACCAGCATCCCGACGTGGTCGCCCGTCTGGCCGCCGTCGGGGACGCCTGGTTTGCCGAAGTCAGCCAGCAATGGCTCGCCGCCCGCGCCCGGAATCTGGAGTGAGAAACCGTGGCATTCGAACCCTCGCAAGAGGGCGGCAGATATACCAGTGGACGCAGCGGACGGGGGCAGAGGACGCAGTGGAGGAAAGCCGGCAGTATTCCCCGTGTTCCTTCATCCTTGCCGTCCACTGGTCTGGCTGGGGCCTCGCCGCTTTCTTTTTCCCGGTCGTCAGGTATCTTTCGGCATGGTGAACGAAGACCTACTCCAACTTGCCGAAGGCGGCGATCTAGCCGCGCTGGTCGAACTCGATTGCCAGGGGCTTCTGCTCGGGGCGGATGAGTCGCTGGCGGACTATGCCACGCGGCTGCGCTGTCTGCGGGCGAACATCGCCAAGATGGACGGGGAGCTGGAACGCACCGGGGCCTACACGCTCGACGATGTCAAGGTCGAGCGGGACCAGCGCATCCCGGCGGAGATTTTCACCGAGCCGCAGAGTCTGACCCAGCGGCTGTTCGGGTTCACCATCGACTGGGTGCCGGGTTTCTTCATCGATTCGAGCGGGCTGCTGTTCGGTGGTTGCTCGTACTACTATTTTCCCGACTTCTTCGCGCTGTTCACGATCCGGCGGGCCTTTGCCGAGCAGGAGCGCTGGCTGATCTACCGGCGCACCGAGCTGCTGGCCCACGAGCTGTGCCACATCGCCCGGATCGGCATCGGCAGCCGCGAGTACGAGGAGGTGTTCGCCTACCGGACCTCGGGGAGTCGTTTCCGGCGCGCGGTCGGCGGCATGTTCCGCAGTCCGGCGGACTCCTACTCGTTCCTGGGTTCCGCCTTCGTCATCCTGCTGGCCCGGCTGACGCAGATCGGCTGGTTGCCGGGGCTGGTGCAATGGCCGTTCTGGCTGCCGTTCCTGTTCTGTCTCCTGTTCCAGTTCGGTCGGCACGGGGCGACCATGAAACGGTTTTCCCGCGCCTGCGAGCGGATGGCGGCGGTCAGCGGCGAGCAGGCGTTGCCGGTGCTTTTCCGTTGCACCGACGGCGAACTGCACACCATTGCCGGGATGGACAACCAGGCGGACTTGAACGCCTGGATCGAGGAGCGCTGCCAGGATTCCTGGCGGTGGCGGGTGATCCGCCACCGGTTCCTCGGGCGCGACTAGAAAACCAGAACTCGCTCCTGGCACACCTCCCCGTGACCGTCATGCAAACCAATCGCGTGGAGCGCGGCGGTCCTCCGCCGCACGGCGCGCAGCGCCGGAAACGCCCGGCCAACAGGAAAGGTAGGCATGGCGCGGGACGGGTGGTCACGAGGACGTGACCGCTCCACGCGAAAGGTCTGCATGGTTTTCTGCGTGGTCGGTCAAGGCATGCAAGCGTCCTTCAAGCCGCCATGCTCAGAAGCCAGGTCGGGTCTTTGTCTCCACACGTTGGGGTCTAGAAAACCACCATCCGGCCTTCGCGGCCGCTGCGGTGGGCGGCTTCGAGCACCTCGACCACGCGCCGCGCCTCGGGCAGGCTGACCAGCGGCGCGGCCTGGCCGCGCAGGGCGTCGCGCCAGTTGGCGAAGAAATCGAGCCAGCCGCCGGGCAGGGTGGGAATCCGGCGTTCGCCGTCGGCGGTCTTCAGGGTGCCGTATAGCGATTCCGGCTCGACGGCGGTCTCGATATGCCCGTCCAACATGGCCTTTTCCTGGGGGTCGAGGCCGAATTTCTGGAAGGTGCCCTTGGTGCCGCGCACGTAGAAACGGGGTTTCTGGATAGCGGCGAGGCTCGACACATCGACCACCGCCGTGCGTCCGCTGGCGAAGGCGATGACGAGCAGCGCCTCGGTCTCCACGTTCCATTTCGGCGAGTCGCGGTGCATGCGGCAGTAGACGCTGGCGACCGGTTCGGGAAAGAACTGGAGAATCTGGTCGACCATGTGCGGCCCGAGATCGTAGATTTTGCCGCCGCCCTGTTCGGCCACGCCGCGCCAGCCGCCCCAGATGCCGAAGCCCTGCCAGGCCATCTCGATCCAGCGCACGTCGCCCAGTTCGTCCGCCGCGATCAGGGCCTGGACGGTGCGGAAATCGCCGTCGGTGCGGCGGTTCTGGAAGACGGTGAGGAGGCGGTTGCTCTCTGCGGCGGCCTGGGCCATGCGGTCGAATTCGGCGGTGTTGAGGCAGATGACCTTTTCGCAGAGCACATGTTTGCCCGCGCGCAGGGCCTGGATGGCCTGCCCGGCGTGGCAGGCGTTCGGCGTGGCCAGCACCACCGCGTCCACCGCCGGATCGGCCAGCACCGTGTCGAAGCCGACGAATCCCGGACAGCCCACTTCGGCGCTGGCGGCGGCGACCTTTTCCGGGTCCCGCCCGGCGATGCCGTGCAGGTGCAGGCCGGGGGTCTTGCCGATTAGATAGCTATGGCATTTGCGGCCCCAGCGGCCGCAGCCCATGACGACAACCCGAGGTTCGTGATCGATCGCGTGAAACATGCAGGCTCCTGCTCGTGAAGGTCCTATTGGCCGGGTTGGCTGCCGATCCAGAGGTAGTCGATGCGGCAGGTGCCGGTGAGGGGGGTGCCGGTGGCGAGGTCCAGACGGAGCTGGTCCAATTTCCCGTTCCAGCCGGGGACTGCGGCCATGTCCAGGGTGTATTCGCGCGGGGCGTTGTCGTTGGCGACCACGGTGAAGGTGTGGGCACGGGCGTCGTCCCAGGCGGGATTCGTCTCGGTGGTGAAGCGGAGGCGCATGTGGGTGGCGGGGGTGTGGTTCTGGAAACGGATGCGGAGCGTCCGGTTCCGGTCCAGGTCCAGGCCGACGGCGGCGGGCGAGAGCAGATGGGCGTCCACGGTCTCCTCGATGGCGACGAGATAGTGGCCGCCGGCGACGTATTTGACCGGGTGGGACACGCTGGCCCATTGCTGGTCCGGCCATTCCAGGGTCTTGGTGCCCAGGTTCGCCTCGGTCCAGCCCTCCTTGTCCAGATTGGTGTTGAAACTCCAGGCTTTGGCGACGGTGGTGCCGGGGGGCAGGAGGTGGACATGGAGCAGGTCGCTCAGCCAGAGTTCGCCGTCGTCGGCGACCAGCCGCAGGAGATAGTCGCCGGGGACCGCGAAGGTGGCGCTGGTGGTGGCGGCGGCCGGGTCCGCGAAGGCGACGGGGCCGGGGCCGTCGAGGACTTCCCAGGCGATGGTCAGGGGCTGGCCGCTCCTGCCGTCGTCGGCGACCGTCCCCGCCAGTGGCACGGTCGGTTGGTCGGTCCAGATGTCGGGACCGGCGGCGACGGCGGGGGGATTGTTGAAGGGCATGGCCTGGTCGAGCGCCTCGGGGGAGGCGTATTCGGTGTTGTCGTGCAGGGTCCACCGGGTGGTTTTCGGGGCTTCGTTGACGAAGAACTCGACGCCGGGGTGGAGGACGTAGCCGTTGCCGTGGACGACGCCGGTGCTGCAGCAGACCATAGGGTCCTTGCTCTTGCCCCAGATGTAGATTTCCGCCGGGCCGAGCTTGATGGCGGTGTTGTTGCGGAAGAAGCGCGAGTTGGCGATTTCGATGTTTCTGGTCTGCGGCGCCTTGAGGCCGAGGACTTCGATGGCGGCTCCGGCGTTGTTGCGGAAGGTGCAGCGGTCGATCAGGCAGCCGTTGCCCCGGTTCTCGAAATCGATGCCGCCCTGGTCGTGGGAGCCGGAGTCGGGCTGGTTCTGGAAGAGGCAGTTGCGGATGATGAAGCCCTGGGTGTCGACCAGCATGATGCCCATGGTGCCGGCGGAGGCGTGGTAGCCGGAGGCGTCGAAGATGCTGTTCTGGAGATAGGAGCGGCGGACGGCGACCATGGCGGGGTGGGGCGAGGTGTTGTAGGCGAAATTGTCGTGGCAGTAGACGCGGTCGACGATCACGCCGTCGCCCTTGACGAAGAAGCCCCAGGAGCACTGGAACATCTCGCAGTCGCGGACGACGAGGTCTTCCGCCGCCGCGCCGACGATGGCGATGCCGGCCGAGCTGTTCAGCCCGCCGCCCTCCGGTCCCCGGTGGCCGCGCCATTCGGGAATGCCGTGGCTGTTGAAGCGGTAGAGCCCCTCGATGTGATGAGCGATGCAGTCCTCGATCAGCAGGCCGCGGTGGCCGGTTTTCGAGTAGTTGACGACCAGGCCCTGGGCGGCGTGGCTCAGGCGAAGGCTGCGGATGCGGAGGAAGCTGGGATTGCGGACGAGGGCGCAGCGGTCGGCGATGTGCCAGTTGCGGCGGATGGCGGGGCGGGGGCCGCTGCCGTAGGCACCGATTTCCGCCCAGGCCTCGGGGGTGCCCTCGGCGGAGAGGACCAGCTCCTGGTTGATCACGCTGCCGCGCTTGATGAGCAGGCGTTCGCCCGGTCCCAGAGTCCGCCCGTTGATGTTGGTGAAATCCCGCCAGGGGGTTGCGGGGGAGGTGCCGGGGTTGGCGTTGTTGCCGGCGGCGCTGTCCACGTAGTAGGTGGTGGCGGTTGCCGCCGGTTCCGGCGGGGTCCAGCCCTCGGTGGGATGGGCCGGATCGGTGGCCGGGAAGAAGGGCAGAAGCCGACGGTGGAGCACCGGTTCGAGACCGTCGCCGGTCAGGCGCAGGGTGGCGGTCGCCGTGATCTTGCCCGGGGCGCGCACGGTCCATTCAAGGGGTTTCTCGTCGCCTTTGCCGAAACTCCCGAGTTCGATGGCGGCGGGGCCGAGGCATTCGGCACCGGGGGGGAGTTCGAGGGTGACGGTGCAGTTTTCGGCCGGGCTGCCGTAGTTGCGGAGGGTGGTGGAGATGCGTTCCGGGCGGCCGGCGCGGAGGAGGGAGTGTTCCCATTCCAGCTCGTCCAGACGGAGCACCGGCAGTCTGGGATTCTCGATCCGCAGTTCGTCGACGATTCCGGGGAGCGGGCCGACGGTGAGGGGGTTGGCGGTCGGCCGGGCCAGTCCCGCGCGGCTGGTCTGCTGCCGGTCGCCGTTGACCATCAGGCTGAGGTTCAGGCCGTCCCACTGGGCGATGATGTGGTACCAGACGCCCGGTTCCACCTTCGGACCGGCGGTCACCCGCGGCTCCCAGCCGTCCAGATTCACGAAGAAGGCCAGACGGCTTCCCTCCTGCGGGGGATTCACCCGGAGCTGGTATTCCCCGTCCTTCATGACGATGGGGGCGATGCCGGCCGGCATCTGGTCGAAGCGGACGGCGCACTCGATATGCAGGCCCGGTTCGAGCTGGAAATCCGGGTGGTCGGGGAGGGATAGCGCCTCCGGGCCGGCCTGGAGGGCCTGCCCCTTGCGGCCCTGGGCGAACCGGGGGTTTTCCGCCGCGAAGTCGTGTTCCCGGCCCGAACGGTCGCGCAAATCCCCGTCGAAGGGCCAGTTGGCCACGCCGACGAAGGCGGCGTTGGGATTCTCGATGCGCACCTCGTCGAGGATGGTGCCGGGGGCACCGAGGGCGAGGGGCGTGGCGCTCGGCTTGGGAGTCCCGGTCCGTTCCTGACGGGTGACATCCCCGTTCACCGCGAGGGTGAGTTCGCTGCCGTCCCAGGCCGCCTCCACCTCATACCAGACGCCGGTGCGAACCGGTTCGGCGGACTGCACCCGGCGTTCCCAGCCGTCCATGTGGAGGAAGAAGCCGAAGCTCCGGCCCTCCTCGGGGGGATTCACCCGCAGCATGTATTCCTTTTCCTTGATGACGACGGGGAAATAGCCGCCTGGGGGGAGGGTGTCGAAGCGCAGTCGGCAGCCGATGCGCAGACCGGGGGCCAGGCGGAGTTCCGCGCGGTCCGGCACCTGGACCGGCTCGCGCCCGCCCAGCAGGGCCTGGCCCTGCTGCCCGGGCACGAACTGCGGGGCGGGGGCGTGCATGGCGGGATAGGCGTCGTGCCCCTGTCCGCTGTGGTCGCGCAAATCCCCGTCGAAGGGCCAGTATCCGCCGGCGCTGGTCAGGGGGACGGCGGCGAAGGCGAGAACGCAGCAGGACGACAGGATGGCGAACGAATGGCGGGTCATGGTTGCTCCTCAACGGCATGGGGGGTTGCGCGTTCCGTCAGTGTACTGCCGGTTCCGCCGGTTTGCGAGGGGCTAGTGCAGGGAGGCGCGGTCGAGATGGGCGTCGCCGGAATGGACGCGGACGGTTCCCTGCGGGGTTTCGAGGAGGAGTTCGCCGAGAGGGCTGAGCCCGGCGACCCGGCCGGCCAGGCCGCCGCGGGCCTGCTCGATGCGGACCTGCCGCCCCGTCAGCAGGGCCAGCCGGTCGTAGTCCGCCAGGAAGGGCGCGAGGTCTTCGGCCTCGGTCCAGCGGTCGAGCAGGGGCTCGAAACGGTTGAGGAAGGCGGCGAGGATGGCGACGCGGGAAAATTCCCGCCCGCCCGCCGCACGGAGCGAGGTGCCCACCTCCCGCAGTTCGGGCGGGAATTCCTCTTCCGTGCCGTTCACGTTCAGGCCGACGCCGATGACCACGAAGTGGACCGCCGTCATTTCGGCCTCCATCTCGCAGAGAATGCCGCAGACCTTGCGGGTGCCGATCCAGAGGTCGTTGGGCCATTTGATGCGCAGGGGGATGTCCGGCGCGCAGGCGGCCAGGGCCTCGGCCAGGGCGAGGCCGGCGAGAATGGAGAGTTGGGGCACGCGGACGGGCGCGACGGCCGGGCGGAGGAGGAGGCTGGCGTACAGGTTGCGCCCCGGCGGCGAGTGCCAGGCCCGCTGCATGCGGCCCCGTCCCTGGGTCTGGTGGTCGGCGGTCACCAGCAGGCCGTGCGAGGCCCCCCGGGCCGCCCGCTCCTTGGCCACGGTGTTGGTGCTGCCGCATGCCTCCAGGCAGAGGCGTTCGCGGCCGAGGGCGCGCGTGGCCAGGAGCGGTTCGAGTTCCGTGGCGATGGCGCCTTCGCCCACCTGGAGCAGCCGGTAGCCGCGACGGCTGACGGCCTCGATCCCGTAGCCGAGGTCGGTCAACTGGCGCACCGCTTTCCAGACGGCGGCGCGGGTGAGGCCGAGTTCGGCGCTGAGCGCCTGGCCGGAGACGAATCCCGCCGTGTTCCGCAGGCGGGCCAGGACTTGTTCGGTGGTCGTGTTCATGGCGGAAACCGTACCGTTGCCTGCGGCGGCTGCAAGTTCCTGGACCGGGCGCTGCGGGTTTTCCGAGGCGCGGCGGGAGGCCAGGTTTGCAAAGAATGCCACAAGGATAGTATATTCAAACCAGAATGCGGTGTTCGCCTGCCCGGCAGGCTTGAGGAACCTTATCCCGGGCAGGTCGCGAAAGGGGATTCCAACCGATGGCCAAACTCGTCTGCTTGCACGGCATCAACAAGGGCGACCAGTTCGAGCTGAAGGAGGGAACCATCACCATTGGCCGCTCGCCCGACTGCGACATCGTGCTCTACGACCGGAAGGTGTCCCGGCATCATTGCAGCCTGCATTCCCGCGGCAAGTATTATCTCCTCGAGGACATGGACAGTACCCACGGGACCTATCTGAACGGCAACCGGATCAAGGGCAAGGAGTCCTTCCGCGAGGAGGACAAGCTGCGGCTGGGGCAGACGACTCTGGTGTTCAGCACGAGGGACATCGGCGGCATCATCGAGCAGACCGCCACCGACGCCGCCCGCGACCTCGAGGAGCACAGTTTCGGCTATCTGATGGAGGAGGCCAGCGGGAAGCTCGTGCATGCGCACACCGACAAGCCGCCGAAGGGGTTTTTCCGGCGGCTGGCCGACAAGCTGGCCTTCAAGAAGAGCTAGGCCGGATTGCGGGGCGCGGAGTTGCGTTTATCGTACCGCATGGCGCAAACCCAGCCGATTCCCGCGTGCGACGAGTTCCAGCGTCTTGGCCTGCTGGTGGGCGAGACGGGGCTGGAGCGGCTTCGGCGCGCCCGGATTCTGGTGTTCGGCGTCGGCGGGGTCGGATCCCATGCGGTCGAGGCCCTGGCCCGCGCCGCCGTGGGGCACCTGACGCTGGTGGATTTCGACCGGGTGGTCCCCAGCAACATCAACCGCCAAGTCGAGGCCACCCATTCCACGCTGGGACAGGCCAAGGCCGAGGCGCTGGCGGCGCGGGTGCGCGACATCTCCCCCGCCTGCGACGTGCGCGCCGTCATGGCCCGGCTCACTCCGGCCAACGTGGACGAATTCCTCGAGCCCGCGCCGGACTGGGTGCTGGACGCCATCGACGACACGGAGGCGAAACTGGCCCTCCTTGCCGCCTGCGTCCGGCGGGGGCTGCCCGTGGTCTCCGGCATGGGCGCGGCCAACAAGCTGCTTCCCGGCTGCATCCGCACCGAGGACATCAGCCGCTCCCGCCAGTGCCCGCTCGCCAAGGTGGTGCGCAAGCGCCTGCGGCGAATGGGGATCGAGCGGGGGGTGACGGTGGTCTACTCGGAAGAGTTGCCCGTGCGGCTGGCCGACGGCGGCTTCCAAGCCCCCGAACCGGAGACGGAAGGGGCGAAACGCCCCCAGGGCACCATCTCCTACATGCCCGCGCTCATCGGGCTGCATTGCGCCGCCGCGATTCTCCGCAGTCTGCTGGCGGAGATTCCGTTCCGGCGGCGCGGCGAGACCCCGCGGACGGCTACTTCTTCTCCCCCGCCTCCGCGCCCTTGAGGATTTCTTCGCCCTCGAAGAAGCAGTGGTAGTAGAGGAGGTCGAGATTGCGTTTGGCCCCTCCCTGGGGGCCGCTGTACTTGGCCGCTTCCTGATAGAACTGCTGGGCGCGCCGGTCGTTGCCCTGCGCCTCAGCCTGCTTGGCCTTGGCGGTGTTCTCGTCCACCTTCTCGGTGTGCTTCAGGTAGGCTTCCTCGCCCTCCTTGATCTTGCGTTCGAGAGCCCGGTCCAGCTTCCGGCGGTCCCGGGTGATCTGGCCGCGCAGAACCTGCGCCCGGCGCTCGAGCTTGCGCTTGTCCCCGCCCTCGGCCCGGTCGAACTGACCCTGGACGGTGACCAGCTCGTCGATCTGGGCCTGGACCTCTTTGTACAGCTCGGCAATGTCCGGGTTCGACTTGCGGAAGCCCTCGAGGTACTTCTCGTCCACCTTGGGCTGCTTGTCCGGCCGCAGGCTCTTTTTCTCCTGCCCCGGAACCCGGAGGGGAGCCAGGAAGGCGGCGCAGAGACCAATCATCAGCATCGGGCGAAGCATTTTTCCGAACATTTGTCCGACTCCTTTGGAAAGAAACCCCCGCCATGCACGGGACTTGCGGGAAACCGACGGCGTTGTAGACAGGAATTTGCATCCTGACGGCTTGAAATGCAAACGATCGAGTCTACTGTATTCGCCGTCCTCGAAAGAGGGCCAAACGGGGCATTAGCTCAGTTGGCTAGAGCGCCACACTGGCAGTGTGGAGGCCATCGGTTCGAGTCCGATATGCTCCACCAGGAGTAGCCCGACCCCCTTCAAGCCTAGGCTTGAAGGGGGTTTTTCCGTTTGGCCCGGGGAGGGATTGCGGCGAAGCCGTTTTTTCCGCGAAACGGGCTTGCCAAGCGCACCGGGGCTGGTATTTTGCCTCCGTGAACCCGTGAAGAAGGGTTGGTATACCCGAGGTTACCAAAAGCACTAGGAGAGATGCCATCATGTCATTCACCCAGAATTGCCCGCATTGCGGCCAGCCCTTCGAGGCTGAGAACGAGTGGATCGGGATGCAGGCGGAGTGCCCGAACTGCACCGGGGAGATCACCGTCAAGGCGCCGGGGGCGAGTCCCGCCGGCGGAGGGGCGGGGAATCTGGTGTCCTGTCCGTTCTGCGGCGAGGAGATACTCGCCGTCGCCAAGAAGTGCAAACACTGCGGCGAGTTTTTGGACGGTTCCCAGCCCGCCCGGCGCGACGCCGCCCCGTCCCCCGCCAGCCAGGGGCCGGAGAAGGACATCTGGACCATCCAGCCCTCCCACTTGCACTTCATTGGCAACTATCTGGTTGGTGGCCTGCTGCTGTTTGCCGGTGCTGTCCTGTCTCTGGCGGAAGTCATGTTGCTGGTTTTTGTCGGCGGCCTCGGGATGGTGTTTATCCTCCTGGCTGTGCTCAGCCGGAAATATTGCACCTACACCCTCTCCACGATGCGCGTCAAATCCACGTCCGGCATCATCGCCCGCTCCGTCCACGAGGTGCTTCTGCGCGACATCCGTTCCGTCAGCATGTCGCAATCGATTTTCGACCGGCTGTTCGGTCTGGGTAAGATCGAGGTGGGTTCCGCCGGCACTGGCGGGATCGAGATCAGAATCGTCGGGGTGAAGAACCCGCTGGAGGTCAAGAACTCGCTGGTCCGGCAGAAGGATCTTGCCTGACGGCTGGCGGCACCCGCTCAGTCGAAGGGCGGGTGCTGGCGGGCGGCGAGGATCATGGCGGTTTTGCGCCGGTGCAGGCCGGGTTCGAGGCCGACCGGATATTCGTGGGGGTTCACGAAGCGTTTGACCCCCTCGTAGAACATCCCGAGCTGGTCCCGGAGGCGCTGGCGGGCGGCATGGGCGTCGGGCGGCGGATTGACGAGTTGCCCGGCGCGGAAGACCGGTTCGAGGAGGGGGACGACCTCGGTGCCCTCGGGGATGTGCTTGTGCCGGGTGGGGTCCATGGGGTCGATCACCAGCCGGGGATTCTCGGGGGGATGCAGTTCGTCGACGATGGCGTCGGCGACGGCCTCGCCGCGCAGGCAGTGGCGGTGGACTTGGAGAAGGCCGGGATTGGTGACTTTGACGGCGTGCTCGGAGAGTTTGATTTTGGGTTGCCAGACCCCGGTTTCGTCGCGGATGGCGGAGAGTTTGTAGACTCCGCCGAGGGCGGGCTGGTCATAGGCGGTGGCGAGGCGGGTGCCGACGCCCCAGACGGCGATGGCGGCACCCTCGCGCTTGAGGCTGCCGATGATGTGCTCGTCGAGATCGTTCGAGGCGCAGACGAAGGCGTGGGGGAAGCCGCCCTCGTCGAGGATGCGGCGGGCCTCCTTGCTCAGCCAGGCGAGGTCGCCCGAATCGAGCCGGATGCCCGCCAGCTCGTCGCCGCGTTCGCGCAGACGTCTGCCC
>LVAZ01000606.1 GCA_001603055.1 Victivallales bacterium Lenti_02 | reverse complement strand
CGTCGCTGCCGATCCGCTCGAATTTGGCGGGGGTGACCTGGGAGGCGGCGAAGGTTCTCAGGGGCTGGACGAGGGGCCGCTCGGGCCGCTTGTCCGGGGGCAGACGGTCCATATGGGCCTGCCATTCCCGGTGGGTCCGGGGCGGGCGGAGTTCCTGATGGGAGCGCTTGTCCCGGAAGTCCCTGGCCTGGGACTTAGCCCAGTCCGGGTTGGTGCGCCGGTGGGACCAGCGTTCGTAGGTGAAGAGCGGGTCGTACCAGGTGTAGACGGTCTGGCTGTGGTACCAGGGATAGATGCCCACGCTCACATAGGCGGCGTCGTAGTAGTCCCCGAAGCAGTAGTGGCGGTAGCGGGGATAGACGAAGAGGTTCAGCCGCAGCATGCCCAGATCGACGCAGAGGAGCGGGGAGAACACGAAGGCGGGGCGCACCCGCACGACGGGCGGGAAATAGACCGGGGCGAAGAGCACACCGCGGTTGTCCAGATCGTAGTCCCAGCGACCGGCGACGAAGATGTAGCCGCGCGGGGTCCAGACGTAGTGCGAGGGAATCCAGACCCAGCCGACCTGGGGGGTGACCCAGTAGCCGGGCCGGTGGACATACTGGCTGCCGACGTAGTACCAGCAGCCCGGCACCCAGACCTGGTCGGGCAGAGGGGAGGTGCGCGGCGGCTTGATGTCGACCGGCGCGGGCGGCGCAGGGAGATATTCGATCTGCTCGCGGGCCGGTTCGAGCAGCGATTTCCAGAAGCCGGCGATCCACTGCCAGCCGCTGCCCGTCCACACCCAGTAGCCGGGAACCCAGTAGGACTGCGGCGGCGCGTTGCGCCAGCAGCCGCTCACCCAGATGAAATCGCTGCGGCTCTCGTCCCAGGCCCAGTAGCCCGGCACCCAGACGACACTCGCGCCCACCGGCTTCTCGGCCGGGACCATTTCATCGAGCGGCTCGGGGGGTTGCAGGGTGACGGCCAGCGGCTCCTGGTTCTCCATCGTCACCGGGATGGCGAAGGCCTCGTGGACCGGCCCCCGGGTGAGCACCTCGCTGCCTGGGGGCAGTTCCTCTTCGGGGATCGGCGGTGCCGTCACTTGGGCGGAAACTGGGCCGAGGCAGGCCAGAAGGGCCAGCCCGGCCAGGGGGAGGAAACCCAGCGTCTTGCGCATCTTTGTTTTCATGTGTTGGCCTCGATTCAGGTATCCGAATCCAAGCAGTGCTCTTTCCCAGTATGACCCGCCATCCTCCTTCTGTTCCTTAGGATAACATGGTCCGCCGATTGCACAAGCGGCAAAAAGGAAAACTCTGGCAGGCGGTGCCGGGCAGCTTGCCAAGCGGCCCGCGAGGCGCTTCATTCCAGGGTGTTCGGCGGAAGAATTTCCGCCGCAGGCAATCTGGTATGCAACGACCGGAGGCGATCATGGCAGGCATGCCGCAGGGTGGGTGGGTGTTCGATCTCTCGCTGGGACAGTCGGTCCGTCTCGATCCGGGGGACGGGCGCGAGCGGACGCTGGTGCTGCGCGAGGTGCGCGAGGCGAAGGATGCGGTGCGCGGGGTGATCCGCGAGCCCTCCGTGGTGCTGGAAATCGACGGCGGAACCGTCGAGATTCAGGCCGGGCTCTACAACCTGCCCGTGGCGGTGGCCGGGATGCGGGTGGACTGCGCGGTGACGCGCGGCGTGGCCGAGGCCCTGCTGCGGGATGTCCACGGATTGGCCGGGGACGCGCGTATCCGCTGCTGGCCCGCGACGGGGTTTCTCTTCGGCCCGAAGCCCATCGTCTATCCCGCCCGCCAGCGCTGGTTCGCGAGCATGACCCAGCTCGGCAACGAGCGCACCTACGTGGACGCGGGCGAGATGGTGCTGAACCCGCCCGGCAAGGCCGTCTACTACCACTACGGCACCGACCTCGGCGGCTACGACAAGGCCGTCCCCATCGTCGCCGCCGTTCCCGGCCGGGTGGTGCGCCTGGGCAAGCTCTGGGCGGCGGACGAGACGGAGGACGAGTATCCCCGCGACGACGTGGTCCGCATCCGGGACGAGCACGGCTGGCGCTACCGCTATTCCCATCTCGACATGATTAATCCCAAACTGCGCATCGACGACCGGGTCGAGGCCGGGGACTTCATCGGCTTCCTGGGGCAGAAGGGGGCCTCCGGCGGCTGGAGCCATCTCCATTTCGGCATCCGCGCCCCGCAGCCCGACGGGCGGCCGGGGCAGGTGAACGCCTACCCCTTCTTCGCCGAGGCCTACCTGCACGAGAACCCCGGTTCCCTGCTCGCCTGCGCCCGTCCCCACCAAGTGGCGGCGGTGGGCGAAACCGTGCGGCTCGATGCCGGCAACTCCATCTGCGACGGCGGCGTCATCCGGGACTATGTCTGGACCCTCCAGAACGGTGCCAGCCGCCGGGGCCGGACCATCGAGACCGTCTACGAGCGCGAGGGCATGTATTCCGAAATGGTCACCGTCACCGACGACCGGGGCCGCACCGACGTGGATTTCTGCGTCGTCCAGATCGTTCCCCCCGACGCCGACCCCGCCCGTACCCCGCCCGCCATGCATCTCACCTACTATCCCA
>LVAZ01000103.1 GCA_001603055.1 Victivallales bacterium Lenti_02 | reverse complement strand
AGCCCCCGGGGCCACCGAAAAGGCCAGGAATGGTACCATCCTGAGAGGCCGCTCACAACGCCTGTACTACAAACGAATACGAGCAGGCTAAAGCCTGTACTACAAACGGGTTGTGCATGCATGGCATTTCGTTTGTAGTACGGCCTTTAGGCCGCTGGAGAGCGCTCCAATAGCAGGCTAAAGCCTGTGCTACAAACGGGTTGTGCATGCACAGCATTTCGTTCGTAGTACGGCCTTTAGGCCGCTAACCGCTCCAAGAGCAGGCTAAAGCCTGTACTACAAACGAATACGAGCAGGCTAAAGCCTGTACTACAAACGGGTTATGGATGCACGGCATTTCGTTCGTAGTCCAGCCTTTAGGCCGCTAACCGCTCCAAGAGCAGGCTAAAGCCTGTAGTACAAACGGGTTGTGCATGCACGGCATTTCGTTCGTAGTCCAGCCTTTAGGCTGCTAACCGCTCCAATAGCAGGCTAAAGCCTGTACTACAAACGGGTTGTGCATGCACGGCATTTCGTTCGTAGTACGGCCTTTAGGCCGCTGGAGAGCGCTTCAATAGCAGGCTAAAGCCTGTACTACAAACGAAAAAGAGCAGGCTAAAGCCTGTACTACAAACGAAAAAGAGCAGGCTAAAGCCTGTACTACAAACGAAAAAGAGCAGGCTAAAGCCTGTACTACAAACAGGTTGTGCTATTCGATCGGCTTCATCTCGCCGGTGAGTTCGGTATGGAGCTTGGCGGGGTCCAGGCCGTCGAGCAGGATGGCGCCGTGGAGACAGCCCGCCAGTTGGGGATCGTGCCAGGTCCAGACCAGCTTGCCGTCGGCGGTGTATTCGGCGAGCTGCTGACCCTGGGAGCTGTCTTCCCGCTTGTGCCCCATCCAGTTCACCACCACCACGTTGCCGTTGGCCAGAAGCTGGAAGTCGGCGAAGAATTTCGGCGCTTTCACCTGCTGGCCCTCGGCGCGGCCCAGGGTGCGGACCACGGTGCCGTCCGGGGCCAGTTCCGTCAGGAAGGCGCCGTAGCCCGAGGCCAGGAAGGTATTGCCACTGGGCAGGCGGACCGCCTTGTAGATGTGGTTGCCGCCCGCGACGGTCTGCTGCCAGAGAATCCGGCCGTCGTCCGCGACTTCGTAGACATTCTTGTCGCTGCCGAGCAGGGTGGTGCCGGCCGCGGTGCGGCGCATGAGGCGGATGTTCTTGATCTCGGCGGGGCAGGCGATGGTGCGCAGGGTCTTGCCCTCGGCGTCCACCTGGACGATGGCGATGCCCTCGGGCGCATAGCCGCCAAGGTAGGTGGTGCCGTCGGGCATCCGGCGGGCGGTCATCACCTTCCGGAAGCCTTCGACTTCGACCCGGCGGACGATTTCGCCGGTGGCCAGATCGAGTTCAAGGAACCCGTTCCTGGCCGTGCCGCCGGTGCCGTCGACGCTGACCATCACCCGGTTGCCGCCCACCAGTTGCAGATCGCGGGCCTGCTGCTTCACCACCCAGCCCCGCTCGGGCTGCGCCTCGTCCACCAGCAGAATCTGGTGCCCGGACTCGTCCGTGGCCACGAAGCGGTGGCGGACGGTTTCCTGGGCGGGCAGGGCTAGGCAGAGGACGGCGAGCAGGCAGGCGATGCGCATGGGCGGACTCCCGGAACACGCGGCGGTTGGAACGGGTTCAACAAACTCCCGGTAATGGGCGCTAGCCGTTGAAGTTGGGCAGGTAGGCGCCGATGCCGCGCAGGCGACGGAGCAGTTCGGCGACGGCGAAGCCCCGGGTGTGGGTCTTCTGCTCGATGGCAATGGCGGCGGCGAGTCCGGCGGCCTGGCCGGTGATATAGCAGCTCGGCATGACCCGGATCGAGCCCTGAATCTGGCGGTCGCTGCTGACGCAGCGGCCCGCGACGAGCAGGTTCTCCAGCCCCTTGGGGGTGAGAATCCGGTAGGGGATGCCGTAGCTTTCGCCGCGCTCGTAGCGGAGGCTCTTGCGGAATTCCTCCTCGAACTTGGCGTATTCCTTGGCGTCAGGCTTCGAGGGATGGATGTCCACCGGGTAGCAGTAGCGGCCGATTTCGTCGGGGAAGACGGCGCGGGCCTTGAAGTCCTCGACGTTGAGCACGTAGTCGCCCATGATGCGGCGGGTCTCGCGAATGCCGAAGAGGGAGCCGGTGGCGACCAGCTCGAGATTCTCGTAGCCGGGGATGTACTTGCGGTAGAAGCTCTCGAATTCGGGAATGTGCTTGCGGGCGTTCAGGAAATGGGCGGTGAGGGAGCGCTCGTCGGTGGCGTCGATGCCGAAGGCATGGCCGATGTTGCCGCCGGTGAGAT
>LVAZ01000605.1 GCA_001603055.1 Victivallales bacterium Lenti_02 | reverse complement strand
GACCCGGCCGTCGCGGGTGCTGATGCCGGCGGCGGCGGCCATGGCGTCGATTTCGCGCAGGAAGCGTTCGGGCGTGTGGGGCCGGGTGCGTTCGAGCACTTCGTCCATGCGCTCGAAGAACCAGTCGTTTTTCCCGATGGTGTAGCCGGCGCCGACGAGGTACATGGTCCGCTGGGAGACGCCCCGGACGCCGTTGCGCATGAGGGTGCCGTGGGCGCGGCCCATCTCCTCGGGGGTGCCGGCGAGGATGAGCACGCTCTTGCCCCGCGTCTGGCAGAGCAGGCCATGCCCGGCGGGGTCGCGGGCCAGCAGGCGGATTTCCTCGGCTTTCTGGGCCGGCAGAAGCAGGGGCAAGAGGGCGAGCAGAGGCAGCAGGCGGGCGTGTTTCATTGGATGCTCTCTCCGGCGAAGGCGAAGACGGCGGCGAACATGCGGTAGATGTCTTCGCGGGGCACTTGCCGCTGCTCGCCGGCGGGGGGACGGAACAGCTCGTCGGTGCCCAGGGTGTCGATCTGCCACTGGTGGAAGGTCACGGTTCCGCTTGCCCCGTCGCCGGAGAAGCGGAGGCGGACGGGGGTGGTGCCGTCGGCGGCGAAAAGCAGTTCGCCCCGCCCCTTGGCATGGCGGTGGTTCAGCTCGACGAGAAGCATTTCCTGGCCATTGTCCTGTTTCGCGACGGCGACCTTGAGGTATTCCCGGAAGGCGTTGGGGGAGACGGTCATGGCGCTCAGAGCGCCCCAGCCCACCCGGACCTTGAGCAGGAACTGGGGATCGAGATAGCCGATCAGGGTGCGCTCCCCGGCGTCGCCGATGCTGCCCACGAAACAGCGCCCGTTCTCGGACTGGAGCCAGGGCTCGCTGTGGTTGCCCAGGCTGGCCCCGCCGATTTTCGGGAGCTGGCAGGCGAGGCGGAAGCGTTCGCCGTGCCCGCGCACGAGTTCCAGCCGCCCGCTCTGGGCTTTGCCGTCTTTGCCGGTGATTTCGGCCTCGATCTTGACGAGGTGGCAGCGCCCTTCGGCGGGGGAGGGGCCGAGCAGGACGAGCAGTTCGCGGACGAAGCGGGCGAGCCGGTGCTCGGGGGGGAGCTGCGCGGGTTCGGGGTCGGCGGGGAGGGCGATTCCCTCGGGCAGGTCCCGGGCGAAGAACTCGCCGAGCTGCTGGACGATGCTCGGCAGGGCGGCCATGGCGGTGTAGTGGGCCAGGCCGTCGAGCCAGACCACTTGGTCGGCGATGCCGGCCGCCTCGGCGAGACGGTCGGTGCAGGCGCGGGGGATGACCTCGTCGTCGCTGGCGTTGATCATCAGCAGCCGCCCGGCCTGGCCCAGTTCCCGCAGGCGTTCCCCGTAGCGCAGGGGATCGAGTTCGGCGATGGCCTGCTCGATGCGCGCTTGGCCCTCGGGCGGCTGTTTGCGGATGAACTCGCTAAGGCCGCGGGTTTCGCGGGAGTGGTGGATGATGGCGGCCAGGTCGCCGCCGCCGAGCAGCAGGCCCGCCCGCCAGACCTTGGGCAGTCGGCCGACCGAGGTGGCGCCGACAATCGCGCCGAGGCTGATGCCGGAGACGCCGATGCGCTCGGGGTCGATCTCGGGGCGGGAGGCGAGCAGGTGGAAGGTCCGCTCCACGTCCGCCGTGCCCTGGTCGAGGGCCTGGGCGAAGACCCCGGCGTCGTTGCGCAGCAGGTGGTAGGTGGAGCGGTCGGAACGCTCGCCGTAGTAGGGCAGTTTGAACATGATGGCGGGGACGCCCCGGTCGGCGAAGACGGCGCAGAGCAGGCGGACCAGCTCGAAGTCGCCGCCGAGGATGTGCAGGCAGATCACGGCGGGCCGCCGGGGGTCGCCGGGCGCGATGCCGTGGGGGAGGTAGTATTCG
>LVAZ01000102.1 GCA_001603055.1 Victivallales bacterium Lenti_02 | reverse complement strand
TGCCCGCATCGAGCCCGCGCCGCCGCCGGCCGCCCCCGTCACGCCCCCGCCGTCCATACCAAGCGCACCCGCCCCCATCGCCAACCGCCCGCCGGCTCCCCCGCCCCGGATCGCCGAAGCCCCCGCCCAGGCGGCGCGGCTGATCGAGACCGCCCGCAACCAACTGGCGGCGGGCAACCTCGAAACCGGGCGCGAACTGGCCCGCCGGGCCATGAATTCCGAGGGCGTCGTGGAATTCGACCGCATCTGGCATCAGGGGGCCGCGATCATCAGCGAGGCCAACACCATCTTCATGAACTCCGGCGCCCCGTGCAGCGACAAGATCGGCTACGCCATCCAGCCCGGCGACAATCTCACGCTCATCGCCAACCGCCTGCGGACCACGGTCGGCGCCCTCCAGCGCATGAATCCCGAGATGCTGGGCGGCACCACCGCCCGCATCTATCCCGGCCGCACCCTCTTCGCCCTCCGCGCCGACTGGTCCATCCGGGTCCCCAAGTCCCAGCACATCCTCCTGCTCTACAACGGGCCGGACCTGTTCAAGCTCTACCATGTCGCCCTCGGCCGCGAGAACCGCACCCCCGTGGGCACCTTCGACATCGTCAACAAGGTCTTCCACCCCGACTGGACGCACCCCTCCGGCGAGGTCGTCCCCTACGGGGACAAGCGCAACATCCTCGGCACCCACTGGCTGGCCCTGCGGCCCACCGGGGCCACCGACCCCACCCTGCGCGGCTTCGGCATCCACGGCACCTGGGAGCCGGAAAGCATCGGCAGCGACGCCAGCCTCGGCTGCGTCCGCATGCGGAACGAGGAAGTCGCCGAACTCTACGACTTCATCCCCTTCCCCAGGGGGGAGAACATCACCTCCGTCACCATCGAGTAACCACCCTATGTCCACCGTCCTTGATTTCGAGGAACCCATTGTCGAGCTGGAGCGCAAGGTCGAGGAGCTGCGCCAGTTCAGCATCGAGCGCGACGTCGACGTCAGCCAGGGCATCGCGCTGCTCGAACAGCGCATCGAGGAGACCCGGCGGCGCATCTTCGCCAACCTCACCCCCTGGCAGCGGGTCCAGCTTGCCCGCCATCCCCAGCGCCCCCATCCCATCGAGTACGTCGAGCAGCTCTGCACCGACTTCATCGAACTCAAGGGGGACCGGCGCTACTCGGACGACCGCGCCATCTTCGGCGGCTTCGCCCGGCTCGGCGGACGCCGGATCATGCTCGTCGGCACCCGCAAGGGCCGCAATCTGAAGCAGAACGTCGAGGTGAACTTCGGCAGCGCCCATCCCGAGGGCTACCGCAAGGCCCTGCGCCTGATGCGGCTGGCCGACCGGGCCGGCTGCCCGATCGTCTGCCTGATCGACACCCCCGGCGCCTATCCCGGCGTCGCGGCGGAGGAGCGGCACATCGGCGAGGCCATCGCGGTGAACCTGTTCGAGATGTTCCGCCTCGGCGTGCCCGTGGTGGTCGTCGTCACCGGCGAGGGCGGCAGCGGCGGGGCCCTCGGCATCGGCGTGGGCAACCGCGTCCTCATCATGGAGAACGCCTACTACTCGGTCATCACCCCGGAAGGCTGCGCCGCCATCCTCTGGCGCGACGGCAAGGCCGCGCCCAAGGCCGCCGAAGCCCTGCGCCTGACCAGCCGCGATCTGGTCGAACTCGGCCTCGTGGACGGCACCGTCCCCGAGCCGGTCTGCGGCGCGCACCGCGATCCCGCCGCCGCCGCCGCCCAGCTCGGCCAGGCCATCGCCGCCGCCCTCGACGAACTGGCATCCCTGCCGCCCGACGAACTGCGCGCCCAGCGCCAGGCCAAGTTCCGGGCCATGGGCGTCTTCGAGGAAGCCTAGACGGCCACGCCCACATGAACGAATCCCCCATCCGGATCGTCGCCGCCGCCGCCGAGGACGCCGAGGCCATCGTCGGGCTTCTGCAACCCTACGTCCCCCTGGGCATCGTCCTGCCGCGCACCGTCGAGGAAATCCGCCGGCGCCACGCCGATTTTCTGGTCGCCCGCGACGGCGGCCGGATCGTCGGCACCGTGGCCCTGCGCGACTTCGGCGCGGGCCTGCACGAAATCCGCTCCCTGGTGGTGGACGTGGCCCACGCGGGCCACGGGCTGGGCAGCCGGCTGGTCGAGGCCGCCGTGCGCGAAGCGGCGGCGAACGGGGCCGGGCGCGTCTTCGCCCTCACCCTCCGGCCCCATCTCTTCGCCCGCCTCGGCTTCCGGCAGGTGGACATGGACCTCTTCCCCCAGAAAGTCTGGCTCGACTGCGCCAAATGCCCCAAGCGCGACTGCTGCGACGAGATCGCCCTGATTCTCGAAGGCGAGGACCTCGCCCGCTTCGTCCGCGAGCATGGCCGCAGCTAGCCCCTGCCGTCCCGGACGCCGCGGCACCCGCGCCCAGCAGCGTCAGCCCCGCCCCGGCCACGAAGCCGAGGACGGCGGCCATCGCGCCGGGAACGGCCGGGCGGCGCGCCGCTGGACGTCATGAACGACGGAAACTGGCCTCACCCGCGCCCGTTGCCGCCGCCGATGGCCCGCTGGATATCGACCGGGCGGGGACTTTTGGCGCAGGCGTCGTCGGCCTCGATCTCCCCGTGGCGGTAGAGTTCCAGGAGGGAGTCGTTCATCGTCCGCACCCCCCCCTCGTGGCGGGTCTGCAACTGGGAGTAGACCTGCTCGTACTTGCCGGTGCGGATCTGGTTCTGGATGGCGGGGCTGATCACCATCGCCTCGTAGGCGAGCACCCGCTCGCCCGGATGGTTCCGGCGGGGCACCAGTTGCTGGACGAGCATCGCCTTGAGCACGGCGGCGAGGCTCACCTTCACCTCCTCCTGCTGCTCGGGCGGGAATATGTCGGTCAGGCGGCTCAGGCCCTGCACCACCTCGGCCGAGTGGATGGTGGAGAGGACGAGATGGCCGGTCTCGGCGAGCATGATCGCGGTGCGCACCGTCTCCTGGTCGCGAATCTCGCCCACCAGCACCACATCGGGACTCTGGCGCAGCACATGGCGCATGGCGTTGAGGAAGCTCCTGGTGTCGAGCCCCACCTCCCGCTGGTCGACGATGGACATCTGGTGCTGGTGCATGAACTCGATGGGGTCCTCCATGGTGACGATATGGGAGGGCCGGGTGCGGTTGATGTGGCCGACCATGGCGGCGAGGGTGGTGGATTTGCCGCTGCCGGTGGGGCCGCAGACCAGCACCAGCCCCGAGGAGAGCATGCACAGCTCCCGCATCATCGTCTCGGGCAGGCCCAAATCCTCGAAATGGGGAATCTCGAAGGGCAGCACCCGGCAGGCGATGCCCGGACTGCCCCGCTGCAGGAAGAGGTTCACCCGGAAGCGCCCCACCCCCGGCACACTGTAGGACGTGTCGAATTCCTTCTCGGCCTGGAAATGCTCCCAGGCCGCCTCGTCGGCCACGAAGGCGCGGGCCAGAGCCGCGCAGTCGGTCCGGCCCAGCCGCCCGCCACCCAGCGGGCACCATTTGCCGCCGATGCGGACATGGGGGGGGAGCCCCACCGTGAAATGCACGTCCGAGGCCCCCTGGCCGACGGCCTCCCCGAGCAGGTCGTTGATCCGCGACTCGACACCGTCGCTCATTTCGGCATTTCCTCTTCGCCCGCGAAACGGGCGATCACTTCTTCCAGTTCGGGCACGGAATTCTCGAACACGGCCACCACCTGCGGATCGTAGAGCCGGCCGGCGTTGGCCACGATCTCGTCCACCGCCGCCTCGCGGGACAGAGCTTTGCGGTAAATCCGGTCCACCCGCATGGCATCGTAGGAATCGGCCACGGCGAAAACCCTGGCCTCCCGGCAGATTTCCTCGCCCTTCAGGCCGCGGGGGTAGCCGCTGCCGTCGTAGCGCTCGTGGTGCGAGCGGATGGTCTCGGCCACCTCGTCGAGCCAGGGGGCCTTGCGCAGAATGTCGTAGCCGATCTCCACATGGCCGCGCATGATCCGCCACTCCTCGTCGTCCAGCCGACCGGGCTTGAGCAGGATGTGGTCGGGCACCGCCACCTTGCCGATGTCGTGCAGAATCGCGCCCCGCGCCAGCCGCTCGAGCTGGCGCGAGGAGAAACCGAGCTTTTTGCCGAGGATCAGGGACATGGCCTGCACCCGCAGCACGTGGCGCCCGGCCGAGCGTTCGCGGATGTCCACCAGAGTGGCGAAGCCGTCCACCGCGAAATCGAATGCCTGCCGCGTTTCCGCCAGCGCCTGCCGGAGCTGGGAGCTTTTCGCCATCACCATTCGCTCCAGATGGTCGCGGTAGTTCCGGTTCTCGTTTTCCAGCCGCTGCACCTGCAGGGCGTTCTCGACCGCGCCGAGCAGCTCCATGCGGTCCACCGGCTTGCGCAGAAAGGCCCGGACTCCGCTCTGGAAGCTGGACACGGCGTTCTCGATGGTGGCGTAGCCGGTCAGCACGATGCCCGCCGTGTCGGGGCTCAGATGGCGCACCCGCTTCAGCAGTTGCAGGCCGTCCATGCCCGGCATGGTGAGGTCCGTGACCAGCAGGTCGTAGGGTACCTCCGCCGCCTTGATCTTCTCGAGGCACAGCTCGCCCCCGTCGGCCCGGTCCACGATGTAGCCCGCCTTCTCGAGCACCCGGCACACCACCAGGAGCACCTCGGCCTGGTCGTCCACCACCATCAGGCGGACCACCGGCTTGGCCGCCGACGCCGCCGACAGCGTGGCGGGCGGCGGAGGCGGGGCCTTCTCCCTATGGCCCTTGGCGCCGGGGACGCCCGGATCGGGGGACAGAACCTTCATGCCGGGCCAGACGGCGGCGCAGTTCCGCCCCGCCGCCTTGGCGGAGTAGAGCGCCGTGTCCACCTGGCTCAGCAGCCGGTCCGCCGTCAGCAGTTCCGGAGTGGCGAGCTTGCCGACGGTGGTGACGCCGGCCGAAACCGTCAGGTCCACCCCGTCGATCCCCTCGGCGAACGTGCGGGAGAGGGTGTCCCTGAGCAGGCGGCGGGTGAACACGGCGGCGCCCTCCGCGCCCGTGTTGTCGAGCACGACGACGAACTCGTCCCCGCCGTAGCGGGCCACGACGTCCGCGTCGCGCGAGGCATCGCGCAGCAACTGGGTGAATTCGCAGAGCAGACGGTCGCCCACGGGATGGCCGAAGGTGTCGTTGATCTCCTTGAAGTTGTCCAGATCGAGCATGACCACCGAGAGTTCGTTGCCGTAGCGCTGGTGGACGGCCAGCCGGTTCTTCAGATGCTCCTCGAGGTAGAGCCGGTTGTAGGCCCCGGTGAGGACATCGTGCATGGCCAGGAAACGGACCCGGCGCAGCCCCACGAACACCGTCGAGAGGTGGGTGGGCGCGTAGTCGAGGAAGAGCAGTTGCTCCGGGCTCAGGCGCTGCCCCTCCGGAAAGCCCACCCCGAAACAGCCGCTCAGCTCGTCGCCCGTGAAGAAGGGCACCACCAGAGTGTGCAGTTTCTCTCCGGCATACGCGCCCGCGTTCGTCAGCCGCGAGACCATGCGCTCGGCGGGCGCCCCGAGCATGCCCCCCGCGATCAGCCAGTAGCGTTCGCCCAGATGCTGCTCGATCTGCTCGATCATCTCTTCGGATATGGCCTCGTGGCAGGCGATCGAATAGCGGGGGACTCCCTCCTCGACCTCGAGGATGGCCAGCAGGGGGGCGTTGAACAGGCGGCTCAGGCCGCTCGCCAGATCCCGCATCGCTTCGCCCACGTTGCCGGCCTTCAGGGCGGACTCCACCGTATTGGTCAAAATGTTCATTTCGCGGTGCCGCCCGCGCAGGGCCAGGCCCGGGCCGCCCTCGGAACGGCGGTCCAGCTCGCCTAGCCGTTCGGCCAGAGCCGGGCCCGGATCGACGCCGGGCGGAACCTCCAGCAACAGCATGTTGGGCGGCACTCCCGACGGCATGGCGGACAGAGCATGCCGCTGCTCCGGCCCGTCCACGATGAAGACAATGTCGAACCACGGCTTGAATTCCGTGCTTTCCAGGAGGAAATCGAGCAGCCCCGGCGGAACCGCGCCCGCCACCGCCACCAAAATGTCCACGTCGCCGCGCTGCATCAGCCGCATGGCCGCATTGGCCTCGACCACCGCGACCGAGGCGAACGACAGGCCGTCCAGCGCCCGGCAGATTCCCGCCCGCGCCCCGCCTTCCGGGGCCAGCACCAGCAACTTGCTTTCGGTTAGTCTGCTCATCTTGCTCCGTTATCCCTCGGGCGGCCGCGCGGAATCTCCGCGAACCCTCCGGCATGGCGGGCTTCCGCCCCGCCGCCGTGCGGAGTGAATATCCGTAACCATCGTCCCGCGAACAAGGCCCGTCAAGCCGCAGGCCCATCTCTTCCCCGCCGCAAGGCCCGGATATCTTGCAAACTGGCGGTTGACAGCCTATTTTTCCGTATCCTCCCAGTATGGAAGCCATGTCCGCGGGCAGTTTTCCCCGCGCATAGAGAGACACGCCCCATGGACGGAACGACGGCAGCCTACAATAGCGAAATTCTGGCCATTCTCGAAGAGGCGGTGGCCGCCGGAGCCTCCGACGTCCATCTAGTCCCCTACCGCCAGCCCTTTCTGCGCGTGGACGGGGAGCTGCGGCGCTACGGCACCCGCAAGCTCGAACCCGGCCAGGTCGAGAAGATGGTCTTCAGCCTGCTTTCCCGGCAATTGGTGGACCGCTTTCTGCTCGAGGACGAACTGGACACCTCGGTGGCCCTGGGCGACCTCGGGCGGTTCCGCATCAACGTGCTGCGCCAGAAGGACGGCGTCGCCTCGGTCCTGCGCGTGATTCCCGCCCAGATTCCCGAGCCGGAGGAGATCGGCCTGCGCGATCCCATCCTGCGCCTGGTGGACCTGCCCCGCGGCCTGGTCCTCGTCACCGGCCCCACCGGCAGCGGCAAATCCACCACCCTGGCCAGCATGGCCAACATCATCAACCGCACCAAGGCCCTCCACATCCTGACCCTCGAGGACCCCATCGAGTACGTCTTCCCCACCGCCCGCTGCGTGGTGACCCAGCGCGAGATCGGCAACCATTCGCACAGCTTCAAGGAATCCCTCCGCCGGGCCATGCGCCAGGACCCCGACATCATCCTCGTCGGCGAAATGCGCGACCTCGAAACCATCTCCTCCGCCCTGACCCTGGCCGAGACCGGCCACCTCGTCTTCGCCACGCTCCACACCACCGACGCAGTGCAGACCATCGACCGCATCATCGATGTCTTCCCCCCCTTCCAGCAGCAGCAGGTCCGCACCCAGCTCTCCTCCGTCCTCCGCGCCGTCATCTGCCAGCAGCTCCTGCCCCGCGCCGACGGCCAGGGCCGGGTCGCCGCCCGCGAGGTGATGACCGTCACCCCCGCCATCGCCAACCTGATCCGCGAGGGCAAAACCCATCAGATCGACAGCGCCATCGAGCTGGGCCAGGGAGCCGGCATGAAGAGCCTCAACGCCGCGCTGATCGAGCTGGCCAGGTCCGGCATCATCGACCAGGCCACCGCCGTGGCCAAGGCCAGCGACCCGAAAACCGTCCTCGCCAAGCTCGCCGAGGACGAACGCCGCGAGCGCAGTTCCTGAGAACCTTCGCCGCCCGCCGGGGTCCATAGCGGGACAGTGTTGCAGAAAGGTCGCGCGGCATGCGGTTCCCGATTCTTGCGTTTCTTCTGCTCCTCTGCCCGGCGCGGGCGGGGGACTGGCCGATTTTCCGGGGCGACGCCGGCCTGTCCGGCGTGGCGGCGGGCGACCTGCCGGACCGCCCCCGGCCCGTGTGGCGCGTCCGCGCCGGCGCGCGCGAGGCCACCGCCCCCGTGGTGGCCGGCGGCCGGGTCTTCGCGGCCAGCGCCGAGGGCCATCTCCTGGCCCTCGATCTGGCGTCGGGCCGGACCCTCTGGACCGCTCCCCTCGGCGGTCCCACCGAGGCCCCTCCCCTCGTCCACGGCGACCGGGTCTTCATCGGCACCGACGAAGGCCATTTCCTGGCCTTCGCCGCCGCCGACGGCCGCCCGCTCTGGACCTTCGCCGCCGGGGACCGCATCAAGGGTTCCGCCAACGCCGTCGCCGCAGGCGAGACCGCCGCCATCGTCTTCGGCAGCTACGACATGTTCCTCCACTGCCTCGACGCCGCCACCGGCAAACCGCTCTGGAAACTCGAAACCGGCAACTATGTGAACGGCACTCCCGCCGCGGCGGGAGGCCTGGTCGTCTTCGGCGGCTGCGACGGCCAGCTCCGCCAGGTGGACGCCGCCACCGGCAGGGAAATCCGCGCCACCGACGCCGAATCCTACATTCCGGGCACCGCCGCCCTGGCCGGGGACAGCGCCTTCTTCGGCCAGGCCGAAGGCCAGGCCCGGCGGGTCCTGCTGGCCGACGGCCGCATCGCCTGGACCAACGCGGAGGCCAGGGCCGGTCTCTTCGCCCCTCCCGCCGTGGCCGGCAACCTCGCTCTCTTCGGCGCGCGCGACGGCAGGCTCCGCGCCCTCGACCGCGAAACCGGCAGAACCGTCTGGACCTTCCGGACCGGCGGCGACATCGACGGCGGCCCGGTGGTCTGCGGCAGCCGGGTGGCCTGCGGCTCGCTCGCCGGGCGCATCCACCTGCTCGATCTCGCCAGCGGGCGCGAAGTATGGTCCCACGACCTCGGCAGCCCCCTTGCCGCCTCCCCCGCCATCGCCGGCGGCTGGCTCCTCGCCGCCACTGTGGACGGCCACATCCACGCCTTCCGCTGACCCCGGAAGCGGGAACAAAATGCGGAAACATCCCTCCGCATCACCGCATCACCGCATCACCGCATCACCGCATCACCGCATCACCGCATCACCGCACCACCCGCCCCACCACTGCGTCCACTGCGTCCACTGCGTCCACTGCGTCCACTGCGTCCACTGCGTCCACTGCGTCCACTGCGTCCACTGCGTCCACTCCGTCCACTCCGTCCACTGCGTCCACTGCGTCCACTTTTTTCCCACCCGCATTTGACATCGCCCCATAATCTAGTATTGTAGTACCAGAATAAATCAACGGAGTTCCCCATGAGTTCCCTGCTCGGCATATCGGAAGCGGCCTCGATCGGCTGGCACGCGATGATCCTCCTCACGGCGGCGGGCGACAATCTGCTCTCGAACGCGGAGATCGCCGAAACCCTCCAGGTCTCGGGCGCCCACCTGTCGAAAGTCCTCCAGCGCCTGACCCGGGCCGGGCTGATCGAGACCGAGCGCGGCCCCCGCGGCGGTTTCCGCCTCGCCCGCCCGGCAACGGCGATCACCGTCCTCGAAATCTACGAGGCCATCGAAGGCCCCCTCCAAGAGCGCCGCTGCCTGCTCCGCAAACCCATCTGCAGCGGCAAATGCTGCATCATCGGCGACCTGCTCCGCCAGATCGCCGAAGTGAAAACCGCCTTTGCCAATCTCACCCTCCAGGAAGCCACCGACAAATCCCTCGCCTAACGGGAAGGAATAACCACATGAAGCGCAAGATCATCCAAATCGACGAACGGAAATGCAACGGCTGCGGCCTCTGCGTCCCCGCCTGCCACGAAGGCGCTCTGGCCATCGTGGACGGCAAGGCCCGACTGGTCAAGGACAGCTACTGCGACGGACTCGGCGACTGCCTGGGCGAATGCCCGCAGGACGCCATCACCATCGTCGAGCGGGACGTGGACGCCTACGACGAGGCGGCGGTCCAGAAGCACCTGGCCGACCGGGCCAAGGCCCAGAACAAGCCCCAGCCCCCCTCCGGCGGCGGCTGCCCCGGCCTCCGCGCCTTCACCCTCGCCACCGGCGGCGGCTGCCCCGGCCAGCAGGCCAAAACCCTTGCCCCCGCCAAACCCGCCGCCGGCGAGGCGCCCCCCTCGGCCCTGGGCCAGTGGCCCATCCAGCTCCATCTGGTCTCGCCCCAGGCCCCCTACTGGCAGGATGCCGACCTGCTCGTCGCCGCCGACTGCGTCCTCGCCGCCTATCCCGGCCTCCACCGGGACCTCCTGCCCGGACGAAAACTCGTCATCGCCTGCCCGAAACTTGACGACACCGGCAACTATGTCGAAAAACTCGCGTCCATTATAGGTCGAAACTCCATCCGCAGCCTCACCATCGCCCGCATGGAAGTCCCCTGCTGCGGCGGCATCCAGGCCATCGCCGAACAAGCCCTCGCCCGTTCGGGCAAGCATATCCCCGTTCAAACCATCACCATCGGCATCCAGGGCGACATCCTGGGCCGCAACTAGGCCAAAAAAAGGGAGATTCCAAGATGGCCAGCATGTTCTGCTACCAGTGTGAGCAAACCGCCAAGGGTTCCGGCTGCACCGCCTTCGGTGTCTGCGGCAAGAGTCCCGAAACCTCCACCGCCCAGGACGCCCTCTTCCATGTCGCCAAGGGGGTCGGACAGTACGCCCACGCCGCCCGCAAGGCCGGCGCCAAAACCCCCGCCGCCGACAAGTTCGTGGTCGAAGCCCTCTTCACCACCGTCACCAACGTGAACTTCGACGCCGACAACATCGCGGCTCTGGCCCGCCAGGGCGCGGTCGTGAAGGCCCAGACCAAGCAGACCGCGGGCGGCATCTCCCTCGGCGGTCCCGCCACCTTCGAGCCCGCCGCCAAGGTGGCCGAACTGGTCGCCCAGGGCGAGGCCATCAGCCTCGCCAAACGCCTCGAATCCTTCGGCAACGACGTGGCCGGGCTCCAGGAACTCATCACCTACGGCCTCAAGGGCATGGCCGCCTACGCCG
>LVAZ01000101.1 GCA_001603055.1 Victivallales bacterium Lenti_02 | reverse complement strand
GACCTGGCTGCTCGAAGCCGACGAAACCCGCTGGCAGCGGCGGCACTGGCGGGATATTCCCCTCGATGAGACCGCCAGCGCGGAGTTCGTCGCCACCCGCCGTTTCATGGCCGACCTGGTGGATTTGCTGCACGACCTCGGCGCGCCGGAGTTCGCCCGCCAGTACGAGTGGTGGACCATGAAGAGCCAGCCCAATGTGCTGCACCGCACCGACCTGCCCGAGTCCGGCCCGGACGGCACGCTGTGCGCCATCGATTTCCGCGCGGGTCTGGCGCTGCTGCCCTTCCTGCCGATGAGTCCCGGCGACTTCAAGCTGATTCTGGCGGGTCTGTTCCGGCGGGGGGCGCTGGTGCAGTTCGACCGGATCGAGATGGCCAAGCTCGAACGGTTCGTGGCCGCCCACGCCGAGCATTTCGCCGACCTGGCCCCGGCTCTGGCCGAACTCAAAGAACGGGACCGGGCCTACCGGCGCTCGCTGCCGAACCTGACCCGCCACGGCTGGCGGCTACCCTTCGACCGCGCCCTCCGGGCCGACGTGCGCAAGGGCTTGGTCGAGGGCTATCAGGCCGAGGATGTGGCGGACCCGGCCTGCGCTGAACGGCTGCGCCGGGGCGGGCTGCGTTTCGTGCTGTTCTATCTGCTCGGGGTTCTGCCTTTCTTCGGCACCCGTCTGCGGCGGCTGTGGGGCAACGCCGCCTACCGGCGGCATCTCGCGGCCTGTTGCGGCCAGGCGGGCTACCTCGGGCGGGCCTTGCGGGCCCGGGCGGCGCGGGGCTGCATCGGCTGGCTGCGCCGGGAGGCCGTCGGCGAAAGCCACGCGCGCACCCTGACGGCCCATCCCACTCTCTTTTTCCTCGAACGCTTCAGCGTGGGTCTGCTGCCCGCCTTTCTCCACCGCCTCCTGGTCGAGCCGGGCCACGTCTGGCGCCGGTTCCGGGAGAAATGCCGCTTCTTCCGCTCGTTCTGGACCAGCGAGGAGGTGCGGGAGCGCTGGTTCCTCGATTTGCTCGACGAGGGCGAGCGCGAGGGCATGCTGCAACCCGCCGACAAGCGGGCCATCGCCGAGCGGGTGCGCGATCCCTTCATCGTGAAATACCTCAAATGCCTGGCGGTCCATTTCGCCACCCTGCCGGTGACCCAGGTGGTCAGCGTCACCCTGGGCGCGGTGCTGGCGGGCTGGCTGTATGCTCGGGGGGAATCCTGGCAGGAGGCGAGCCTGGCCTTCGGCGCCACGGTCGCCTTCTTCCAGGTGTTCCCGATTTCGCCGGGCTCGCTCTGCCGGGGCGGCTACGTGGTCTGGCTGATGGTGAGCGAGCGCAACTGGCGGGACTATCTCGTGGCCTGCCCGCTGAGTTTCGCCAAATACGTCGGCTATCTCGCCTTTCCGCTCCAGATGGCCACTTCGTACCCGTCGCTGGCCCGCTTCCTGGCCGGGCGCTGGGCCACGCGGGCCGTCCGCATCATCCCCGTCTTCGGGGAGAAGGGCGCCCTGCTCGAACACTGGGTGTTCGACGCCGCCTTCAACTATCCCCGCGTCTTCGCCAAATGGGCCCGGCCCCGTCTGGGCCTGCTGCTCAACCTCTGGGCCCTGCTTGGCATTGTTCTGGGAACGAATATCTTTGTCCGGTCCGATCTGACCCTGGCCGGACACGACGGCATCAATCTGATCATCGTGACCTTTGTCGTCTTCCTTATCCCGCGAATGCTGTTCTACCCCTTGCTGGCCAAGCGCCGGAGGAATTGACCCCATGAGCAAGTCCAAAGTCCGCGCGGTTCTGGTTGGTTGCGGCAGCATCTGCAACGCCTGGTTCAAGGCCCTCAAGGACGAGCCCCGGGTCGAGATCGTCGGCCTGGTGGACCTGCTGCCGGCGAACATGGACAAGGTCGCCGAGACCCACGGTCTGGGGGACATTCCCCGCTCGACCGATCTGGCGGCCCTGCTGGCCGGGGTGAAGCCGGACGCGGTCTTCAACTGCACCATTCCCGAGGCCCATCTCCCGGTGACTCTCGCCGCCCTCGAACACGGCTGCCATGTGCTCGGCGAGAAGCCGCTGGCCGACACGCTGGAGAACGCGCGGACCCTGGTCGCGGCGGCCGCCGCCGCGGACCGCATCTTCGCGGTCATCCAGAACCGCCGCTACCAGCCCCAGATCCGCTCCCTGCGCGCCTTCCTCGACAGCGGCGCCATCGGCCGGGTCCACACCGTCAACTGCGACTTCTACCTCGGCGCCCATTTCGGCGGTTTCCGCGACCGGATGAAGCATGTGCTGCTGCTCGACATGGCGATCCACAGCTTCGACCAGGGGCGGCTGGTCAGCGGGGCCGACCCGCTGGCGGTCTACTGCCACGAATGGAACCCGGCGGGGTCCTGGTACGACCACGACGCCTCGGCCCACTGCATCTTCGAGATGAGCGGCGGGCTGGTGATGAACTACCGGGGGAGTTGGTGCTGCGAGGGCCTCAACACCACCTGGGAATGCGACTGGCGCATCATCGGCGAGACCGGCTGCGTGAAGTGGAACGGCGGCGGCGAATTCCAGGCCCAGAAGGTGGCCAAGACCGGCACCTTCATCAGCGAGCTGGAGACCCTCGCCGTGCCCATCCTGCCGGAGGCCAAGGCGGGCGCCCATGCGGGCAACATCCGCGAGTTCGTCGACTGCGTCCTGCACGGCGGCACTCCCGAGACCGCCGCCGCCGACAACATCAAGAGCCTCGCCATGGTCTTCGGCGCCATCGCCAGCGCCGAGTCCCGCGCCCGCGTGGCCATCGCGCCGTAGCGATGGGTGGTTGTTTCGCCGCCTCCGCCCTGCCCCGTCCTGGCGGGGGTTGCAATCGGGCGGGGACCGTTCATCTTCCCTGCTTGACCGTCGTCCGCGGTGGGCGGCGGTTCCGCACCGGAAACGCAGAGATGTCCAAAGGTCTTCGCCAGTCCGCCTTCACCTTGATCGAGGTGGTGATCGCCGCCACGATTCTGGCCCTGTCGGTGGCTTTCACCATGACCATCGTGGCGACGGCGCGCTCGCAGGTGCTGCGGGCGGAGCGGCGCTGGGGGCGGGCGCATCTGCTGGCCCAGGCGGCCGAGTACCATCTGCTGGCGGGCGCGCGGGCCAAGCACCCGCCGGGAGGGCTGCTGCCGGAGGGCTACCGCTCCTCCTGCGACCTGCTCGAAGTGCTCGATCTGCCGGAGGAGGCGCTGGAGCCGGTGAACGGCTGGCGGCTGGGCGAGTTCCTGATCCGGGTGGACGATCCCAACGGCCAGCCGATCGGCGAGCTGCGGGTGCGGAAGCTGGTCCGCGAGGAGGACCTGGAATGACCCGCCGCCGCTTCACCCTCATCGAGCTGGTCGTCGCCCTGCTGATCCTGTCGCTGACCATGGGGGCGCTGTACAGTTTCGGGCGGCAGGTGACCCTTTCCTGGGAACGGCTGCGGCGGGACCAGCGGCGGTTGGCCGACCTGATGACCCTGGACCGGGCGCTGGACACGCTGCTGGCCAACGCCGTCCCCTTCCTCTGGCCCGATCCCGAGGACGCGAACCCGGGCAAGGAGCGGCTGCTGTTCGAGGGGCGCCGGGAATCCCTGCTATTCGCGACCCTGCACCAGCCCTCGCCGGACGACGACGAGGGGGGCATCCGCTTCGTCGTTCTGTCGCTGCACGACGGGAATCTGCTGGCGAACTACCATTCGCGCCCCTTCCGGGACTGGCGCGACGCGGGCGAAGGGGGCAGGGTCGCGGTCCTCGCCCCGAACGTGAAGCAGCTATCCTTCCAGTACGCCGATTTCTCGCCCGCAGCGGAGGCCGAATGGGGCGACCGCCTCGAATGGGTGGCCGAATGGGATGTGGACAAGGACAAGCCCCGCCAGGAAATCCCGCTGGCCATCCTGGTGACGGTGGTCTGGCAGGACGACCGGATCGAATCCTGGCTCCGGCGCACCAGCGGGCAGGGCTATCGGGAAAGGTACGGCAAATGGCAGCCGCGCAAGGAATAGCGCCCCGGCAGAAGGGCATGGCCCTGGTGGCCGTCCTCGGCGTGCTGGCCGTGGCCGGGCTGATGATCGCGCACCTGGCGGTGCTGGGCGAGGTGGTCCAGCGCGAGTCGGCCGTGGCCGCCGAACGCATGCGCCTGAAATACGCGGCCGAGTCGGCGGTCGGGGACGCGCTCTGGTTCTACGTGGTCGACCGGCGGCTGTTCGCGAACCGCTCGCTGGGCCAGCTCGATGTCGCCCGCGAGAACAGCGACTGGGAGCCGTGGATGCTGGACGGGCGACGGCACCGCGGCGGCGAGGACACCACCGTGACCCTGGCCCTCTTCGACGCCACCGGCGGCATCGACCTCTCCGGCGACTCCCCCGGCAGCGAACTGCGCGACCGCCTCGATCCCGAGGAGACCGACCGGAACGAGCGCATCCGCGCCTTCCTCGATCTGGCGGCGGACTATGCGGACGGGAACGACCTGCGCCGGGAACCCTACGGCAAGGAGCGGGAGGACTACGAGCGGGAGGGCCTGCCGAATTTCCCCCGCAACGGCCCGCTCCAGTTCCGCGAGGAGGTCTACTGGCTCGAAGGCTGGCGGGACGCCCTGAGCGGGCACATCCAGATCATCCCCCCCCGCAACGTGCAGGTCGGCGGCAGGACGCCCGGCCGGGCCCGGGCCGCCGGCAGGCCCCCCTTCTTCTCCAGCTCCCCCGCCCTCATCCAGAATGTGCTGCGGCTGACGGACAACGAGCTGGAACTCGTGCTCGAGGCCCGGCGGGCCTGGCGCGAGGAGCGGGTCCTGCTGTCCGACTCGCTGGACGCCGACCTGCTGGGCCGGATCAACAGCAGCTTCTCCTTCGCCGAGTCCGGGCTGGCGACCATCGAGGCGCGGGCGGCGGCGCCGCGGGCGGGGACTCATCGGCAGGTGCGGATCACCCTGAACGCCGACCTCCGGCAGAATGCCGCCTTCGCGGACCAGAACGCCCAGGCGCTGGCCCTTTGGGAGCGGCGCATCCATTAGCAAACCGGAGTCGGGGGGCCGAGGCATGGCGATCTCGTTGCATGAGCTGTCTCCGTTCGTGCATCTCTGCGGGGAATTCCGCATCCAGCCCGGTTTCCGCCGCCCCCCCTGGCTCATCTCGTCGCACCATTTCCTCCATGTCTTCCGGGGGGAGGGCTACTACCAGGTCGGCGAGCGGACCTTCCGGCTCGGCCCCGGCGACCTGCTGCTGATCCCCCCCGGCACCCTCACCCGGTCCTGGAACCCCTTCGCCGTGGCCATGCAGTACCACTCGCTGCATGTGGACCTCCAGTATCGCGGCGACTACGAGACGCTGCCGATCACCTTCCCGGAGGACAATCCCGCGAACCAGGCGCGGGTCCACGCCGCCCCCCCCACCAGCCCCGTCCTGCGGCTGCCGCTGAAGACGAGCCTCGCGGGCCAGGACTGGGTGGGCGAGCTGTTCGCCCGCATCGTCCGCGAGACGGCCGAGAAACGGCCCGGCTTCGAGCTGGCCACCAAGGCGGCCCTGCTCGAACTGCTCCTGTTCCTCCACCGGGGCAGCGTCGGCGAAACCGCAGGCAAAGGTCCGTCCGTCGAGGCCATCCAGCGGGCCGTCCGCTTCCTTGAGGCGAATGTCGCCCGACCGCTCGAACTGCGGGACATCGCCGGGGCCGTCCACCTCAGCCCCGTCTATTTCGGACGGCTGTTCCGGACGGCCACCGGCCTGACCCCGATGGCCTACCTGCGGGGCCTGCGGATGGACCGGGCCCGGCGGCTGCTGCGCGAGGAGGAGCTGACCGTGGCCCAGGTGGCGGACGCGGTGGGATTCCCCGATCCGTACCACTTCAGCCGGGTGTTCCGGCAGCAGACGGGCCTGCCGCCGAGCCGCTACCGCGAACTCGCCCGCGATCCGGCCTGGCCGGGCCTGCCGACGGCGGAGGCCTGGCGGGGAGGCTACGATTCCTTCGCCGGGGTCAGCTTCTACAGCATTCCGCCCCGCGAAGAAAGTTGATTCCCTCCATCATTCCGTCATCCCCGTCCATGCCGCGCCGCCGGGCGTCCGGCTATGGTAGTGCCGGTTCCCGTCGAAACCGACTTGCTAAAGGTGCATTGCCATGTCCACGAAAGTCTGGAAAGTCGCCATCATCGGTTGCGGTTCCTTTGCCGGGGGGCAGTACCTGCACCGGGTCAAACAGATGCGCCATGCCGAGCTGGTCGCGGTCTGCGACATTCTGCCGGAGCGGGCGCAGGACTACGCCCGCCGGGCCGGCATCGACCGCTGGTTCGCCAGCATCGACGAGCTGCTGGACGGGTGCGAATTCGACATTCTGATGAACGCCACCTCGATTCCGGCGCACCACGCGATCAATCTCAAGGCGCTGACGGCGGGCAAGCATCTCTTCACCCAGAAGCCGGCCGGGCTCACCGTGGCCGAAGTCACCGCGCAGATCGAGGCGGCGGCCAAGGCCGGGGTGAAGGCGAATTCGGCCCCCGTCCACGCCATGCGCCACGCCAACCGCATGGCCCGCAAGATGATCGCCGACGGCGTCATCGGCCGGGTCACCACCATCCGCTGCCAGGTGGCCCACGGCGGGCCGGAATATTTCCAGTACCGGGACGTGGACCCGAGCTGGTTCTACGGCACGGACGCCGGGGCGCTCTACGACATGGGCGTGCATGGCCTGGACTACGTGACCGGCCTGCTCGGCCCGGCCCGCGCCGTGGCCTGCATCGCGGCGGTTTCCGAACCCCGGCGCATGGTCCGCTCCGGCGCCTTCGACGGCAGCATCATCGAGTCGGACAAACTGCCCGACAACTATCTGATCTCGCTGGACTTCGGCGGCGGCTGCATCGGCGACGTCTACACCGGCTACTGCCAGCGGGCGACGCGCCTGCCCCTGCTCGAAATCTACGGCACCTGCGGCACCATCTCCTTCGTCAAGGAGCCCAATGAAGCCCGGCCCCATCTCGAAGTCTACACCGACCATCCCGAGTGGGGCATCCGGGGCTGGACCCGGCCCCAGGACCTGCTCGAACCCCAGCGGGAGTTCTTCGACGGCATGTGTCTTCAGGACCTCATCGACGCCATCGAGCAGGACCGGCAACCCGTCCTGAGCATGGAGCGGCAGCGCCATCTGGTGGAGATCATGACCACCATCCCCGAGTGCATCCGCACCGGCCGCACCCTCCCCCTCGCCACCACCTTCTAGAGGAGCCGCAACCATGAGCAAAATCCGTCTTGGAATCGTGGGCTTCGCCCACATGCACATCGAGCAGATGGTGACCGGATTCCACAGCCTGCCGGAGGATTTCGCCTGGCTGGGCTGCGCCGACGTGCCGCCCAACACCCCCTCGATCAGCAGCGAGCGCGGCACCCGCGGCCAGGTCATGGCGGCGGTGGTCAAGAAATGCGCCATCCCGCAGGTGTTCGCGAACTACCGCGACCTGCTGGACGAAAAGCCCGATCTGGTGATCGTCACGGCGGAGAACGCGCGCCATCCGGCCCTGGTGGCGGAAATTCTCGGGCGCGGCATCCATGTGGTGCTCGAGAAGCCCATGGCTCTGGCTCTGGACGGGGCGGTGGCGATGGCGCGGGCGGCGCGGGACGGCAAGGCCATGCTGGCGGTCAACTGGCCCACCTCCTGGGACCCGGCCTTCCGCCTGGCCTGCAAGCTGTGCCGCGACGGCGCGGCCGGACGGCCCTTCAAGTTCCACTACCGCAACCAGGAATCCCTCGGCCCCTTCTCCTACGGCCAGACCATGACCGGCGAGGAGAAGCGCCACGAATGGTGGTACCAGGAGGAAATGGGCGGCGGAGCCCTGGCCGACTACATCGGCTACGGCTGCAATCTCTCCCGCTGGTTCCTGGGCGAGCGGGCCGAGGCCGCCTTCGCCTTCCGGGCCAACTACGGCAGCCCTTTCGCCGAGGTCGAGGACTACGCGGCCGCCACCCTGCGCTACGCCTCGGCGGTGGCTCTGCTGGAAGGCTCCTGGGCCACCTTCGCCAGCGGCGCGGTGCCCTGCGGCCCCATCGTCTTCGGCGATGCCGGAACCATCGTCTCCGAGCGTCTCGGCAAGAAGGTCCGGCTCTTCCAGAAACGGCACCAGACCGAGCCCACCGCAGTCTACGACCCCGAGCCCCTGCCCGAGGGCCGCTCGAACCTGGCGCTCGAAGTGCTGCACCATCTGCGCACCGGCGAACCGCTGCACGAGACCCTCGACCTGCCGGTGAACCTGGACGCCGCCGCCGCCATGGACGCCTGTTTCCGCGCGGCGGCGTCGGGCCGCATGGAGCCGGTCCAGGCCCCGGTAGTCTGAATCCTCAGCGCCAGTCCACCCGGACCACCCGCCAGATGCTGTCGCAGACCTGCGGAATGCGGACGGTCCCGTCGGCGAACTCGTAGCCGACGGGCTGTCCGGCCACGGTCACGCGGGCGGGCTGGCGTCCGGTCGGATCGGCGATTTCGAGGGTGACGGGGAAGGGGGGCACCTGGGCGAAGGTGCGGACCGTGCGGCCGGTGAAGGTCTGCTGCTCGCCGCCGTGGTTGATGAGGAAGGCCCAGGTGGTGCCGGCGTTTGCATGGGGCACCACCTCGACGGTGCCCGCCTCGGAGACGACCCTCGCCAGGGGCCGGGGCAGGAGGGTTTCGAGCAGGCTGCGGAACCAGTCCGCCTGCCAGTAGTTGGCCAGATTGAGATAGTCGGCGCCGAGGGCGGCTTCCAGGTAGTAGACCTGCCCCTTGCCGACTCGGCGCCGGGTGAGGGCGGGGACACCGCTGGTGGTGAAGGAGACGGGGCCGGTGGCGTGCCCGAAGCGCATGCCGTGGGAACAGTCGTAGGGCTGGATGGCTTCGAGAACCACCTCGGCGTCGGTGACGGCGATCTGGTGGAAATTGCCGTGGACCAGGACGGGGGACTTCTCGGGGTCCGCCTGGAGGAGGGGCAGGTAGATGTGGTCCTGCCAGGGGGCGGCCTCGCGGACCACGCCCAGCCAGTCCATGGGCTTGCCGTCCACCTTCGGCACGCCGCCGCTCACCAGCAGGGTGCCGCCCGCCTCGACCCAGGCCCGGAGCTGGCGGTCGCTGGCGGGGGCGATGCCCTCGTTCCCGGCCAGCAGGAAGAGCTTGGTTTCGTTCAGCCGAGAAGCGAGGAAGGCCTCGGCCACGATGGCGCAGCAGTGCCCGGCATCGAGCAGCAGATGGTGCATGCCCTCGATGGGCACCACGCCCGAGTGGTCCGCCGCGAAACGCCGCAGATCGCCGCCGTAGATGGCCTCGGGACCGATCAGCATGGTGATTACGGAAATCTGGCGGGCGTCGGGGCCGGGATACTCGGCGGCCACGCGGCGTTGCACGTCGCCCATGAAACGGATGGCGCGGACGCTCATGGGATCGAGCCGGTTGGTGGGGTGGAACCGGTCGCCCAGGTAGGGGCGGCAACCATGCGCCCAGATGGGCAGGCCGGTCTGTTCGAGGCCGGGCAGGGGGCGGGGCGCCCAGTCGCGCCAGCCGTTGTTGATGATGGTATACATCACGTCCGCCGGATGGTCGGCGGTCTTGCTGTAGGAGGCGTGGAAGGAGGCCTGGAGGGACTGGGGGCCGGTGGTCGAGTAGTCGCAGGTGAGACAGGTCACGCCCTCGGGCATCTTCTCGGGGAAGCGGACGGTGCCGACCCAGTTGAAGCCCACCTTGGCCCCCGGCTTCTGGTCGGTGATGTATTTGCCGACATGCTCGACGACGCGCCAGGCGCGTTCGCGGCGGAAGGCCCCGTACTGTCCCCAGTCGGGATCGGCGGGGCCGGCGGGGATGTCCTTGCCGAAGCGCCCCCGGTATTCGGCCTCGCAGTAGTCGCAGTGGCAGATGCCCATGGCGCCCATGGTGTCGAAGAAGAATCCGTCCACCTCGTAGCCGTCGAGGATTTCCTGGATCATGGGGAGCATGAGTTCGTCGATGTAGGGCGTATAGGGGCAGGTGGAGACGAAATGGTCCTTGGTGATGTTCGGCCCCTTGGCGCGGTCGTGGACCTGGGCGTACTCGGGATGGCGGCGCCCGGCCTCCCCGTCGATGCCGAAGCTCAGATAGGCCAAAACTTCGATGCCCGCCGCCTTGCAGGCCCGGACCACCTCGCCGAAGCAATCTCCCTTCATCTTGGGATGGGGCGTGCCGCACGTCGAGGGATAGTAGGCGAAGCCGGTATGGCACTTGGCGAAGGTGATGATTTCGCCCACGCCCGCCGCCGCCAGTTCGCGGGCCATGCCCGCCACGTCGGGATCGTGCCCGATGCGGATTTGTTCGTGGCTATGGAAGTCGAAGTGCCAGGCAAGCTGCTGCATCATGGTCGGGATTCTCCGGGAGTTTGAGGACAACCGCCGTACTGAACCACACCAAAGCCGGAGCGCAAGAAGACGCGGGAGATTTCCGGTGGGTGGCCGGAGCTTCCAGCTCCGGAATGAGCTTAACCGGAGCAGGATGCTCCGGCCACTCCCCGGCACCCGGATTTACGATTCGGGCATCTGTCCCGGTAGCCAGGCCGCCGCTTGACAAAAGGCGCTTGCCCTGTAGTTGGTCAATAGCGACAAAGGCCAACAAGGAAAGGACAAGCGCCATGGGCATCAAGCTATCCCCGAGTTCCCCGGAAAGCCAGGACCGCC
>LVAZ01000604.1 GCA_001603055.1 Victivallales bacterium Lenti_02 | reverse complement strand
AGTTTTCGAGCGGCATGCCGGTGGCCTCGATGCGGGCCACAAGCACCTCGTCGCGCTCCTCGCGCTGGCTACCGCCGATGATCTCGCCCACCTTGGGCAATAGCACGTCCATGGCGGCGACCGTGCGCCCGTCGTCGTTCAGCCGCATGTAGAACGCCTTGATTTCCTTCGGATAGTCGCGGACGATGACCGGCCCCTTGCAGACCTGTTCGGTGAGATACCGCTCGTGCTCGCTCTGCAAGTCGATGCCCCAGGCGACGGGGAACTCGAAGGCGGTGTCCGCCTTGAGCAAAAGCTCGATGGCCTCGTCGTAGGAAAAACGGGTGAAGGTGCTGTCGGCGAGGCCTTCGAGGGTAGCGATCAGCCCCGGCTCGACGCGGGCATCGAAGAAGGCCAGGTCCTCGCCGCAGTGTTCGAGCACCGCGCGGAACAGGTGGCGCAGAAAGTCCTCGGCGAGATCGGCGTCGTCGCTCAGGTCGGCGAAGGCCATTTCCGGCTCGATCATCCAGAACTCCGCCAGATGGCGGCGGGTGTTCGAGTTTTCGGCGCGGAAGGTGGGGCCGAAGGTGTAGATGTCGCCCAGGGCGCAGGCGTAGGTCTCGCCCTCGAGCTGACCGCTCACCGTGAGGTTGGCGGGCCGGGCGAAGAAGTCGGCCCCGTAGTCGAGCCCGCCCTGCTCGGTCCGGGGCGGTTTGGCCAGATCGAGGGTGGTGACATGGAACATCTCGCCCGCGCCCTCGCAGTCGCTGGCGGTGATGATGGGGGTGTGGACGTAGAGGAACCCGCGCTGCTGGAAGAACTCGTGGGTGGCCTGGGCCAGCCGGTTGCGCACGCGGGCGACCGCGCCGAAGGTGTTGGTGCGGGGCCGCAGATGGGCCAGTTCGCGCAGCCGCTCGAAGGAGATGCGCTGTTTGCCGAGGGGATACTCGGTGGGATCGCAGAAGCCCAGCACCCGGATGTCCTCGGCCTTCAGTTCGACCGGCTGCTTCTCGCCCGGCGAGGCCACCAGCTTCCCGACCACCCGCACCGAGGCGCCGGGAAAGAGGCGCAGAATCTCGTCCTGGTAGTTGGGCAGCCCGCCGTCGGCCACCACCTGGAGATTGGCGAGGCAGGAGCCGTCGTTGAGTTCGAGGAAGGAGAAACCGCCCTTCGAGTCGCGCCGGGTCCGCACCCAGCCCGCCACGGTGACGCTCGCCTCGCCGGGACTGGCCGCGAGCAGGGAACGAATCGGAATGCGCCGCATGGAAGTCTCCGAAACTAGCCACATCGTCGGACCCGCCCAATATCGTATCCGGCGGGGCAGGGTCAACCTACGGAACGAGGAGATACGCGAAGACCAGGGGCGCGAGCGTGCCGTCGGCGAACTGGAGGGCGTAGCGGACTTCGCGGACCCCGGTTTCCGGCCGGGGAATCGGCCCCGCATAGAGCGGCGAGTCGGCGGCGGGGTTGCTGCCGTCGAGGGTGTAGCGGATGGGGGCGGCCCCCGCGAGGGTCAGCCCCCCGGCATCGCTGGTGGCCGCAATCCGCCAGTCGCCCAGCCCGGCCAGGGCGGACTCCACGCGCAGGTCGTCCACCAGAACGGTGAAGGTGTCCTCGTTCGCCACCCGGTGATCGTAGGCGAACATGAAATGCTGGATGGTTCGCCCGCTCAGTTTGCCGATGGGCAGACGGATGCGGGTCCATTCGCCGACCGGCCCCTTGGCGCCGCCGGGATGGGCGCCGCGCCGTTCCGTGTCCACCAGCCCTCGGTCGCGGAGGGGACGCCCCTCGTCGAGGACGGCATCCACGGCGACATGGGCACCCTCCGCGTCGAGCGGCTTGACCGCGTAGCTGAGCACGCTGTCCGGATAGATGGCGACGGGACCGTCCGCCAGTTTGAAGTAGATGTAGCCATGCTCGCCCTTGACGGCCTTCCCGGTCATCCGCACCACGCGCCTGCCGCTGATCGCGTCGGGATGCTCGATCGGCTGGCAGGTGGCTTCGGTGACGAAGCGCCGCCCGCCGCCGGGGGAGAGCTGGTCGACGAAGCCGGGAGCCTCGCCGTCCTCCCAGTCCAGCGCGAAGGTGCCGGGCGCGACCTCGCCCCGGGGAAAGGCCCCCAGCAGGGAGGCGGAACTGGCGAAGGCGCGGACCCCTCCCCCGGTCCAGCGCAGCGGCCCGTGCCGGAACTGGCAGGCGAGCAGTTCGCAGGTGCCGCCCGCGACGGCCACATGGGGCGCTAGGTCCCGGTCCAGATTGACCGCCCGCAGAACCGTGTTCCCGGCGGTTTGGTGGAACCCGCCGGAGAGGGTGTTCATCTGGTCGATGAGAATCGCGCCGGGGCTGTCCAGATCGGCGGTGCGGGTGCCGGCCCAGACCTGGGTGTTGAAGAAGCGGGCCTGCCCCGTGAAACCCGGCGTCGAGACAATGGCACCCCGTTCCCACTTGCTCAGGGGAACCAGTTGGGCGGCGACGAACTCGACCTCGGTGGCGGCATCGAGGGCGGCGGGACGGCTGACCGTGTCGCTGCCGTGGATGAAAACGCGCGCGGTGCTACCGCCGTCGTCGTCGCGGAAGGCGATGCCGTCGAAGGCGGCGAAGAGGAAGGTGGCGAAAATCCGCTCGTCCGCGCAGCGCCCGAAGACGAAGCCTTCGAGATGCTCGCGCAGGTAGTCGTGGAACTGCTCGCCCAGATTCGGGGGGATGGGGGCGCGGGGAAGGGCGCGATGCAGACGCAGGGCGTAGTGGGGATTGAACTGCAAGTCCTCGACCCAGCCCGGCCCCGCTGATTTGCTCACCCACAGCGCCCGCCGGAAGGCGCAGCCGGCCAGGTAGCGCACCAGATGCCCGGTGCTGTCGTGGGTCCAGAAATCCACCCCCTGCCAGGTGTTGCCGAGGGTCACGTCCTCGATCCAGCAACCCGGTCCCAGCCCGCGCACGGTCCAGGGATAGGGCACCGGCTCGACCGGACTCTGTTCGGGATACCAGACAGTGAGGCCGCGCAGGCCGGAATTGGCTTCGAGTTCGAGGAAGGGCGTGCCGTCCTCCTCGCCCCGTCCCGCCAGAGGCAGCAGCACGCTGCCGGCGGAAACCGTGTGGTGGGGCACGTCGAAGCAGCCCCGCAGCTCGACTCCGCCCGGCACCCGCAGACTCCCCTGGAAGCGGTACAGACCGGCGGGCACGTAGACG
>LVAZ01000100.1 GCA_001603055.1 Victivallales bacterium Lenti_02 | reverse complement strand
CCTCGCCTACCAGATTCCCCTGCCCGAACTGCTCGGCGAAATCCTCGGGGTCCAGCCCGCCGCCCGCCGTGTCCAGCACCTCTACCACCAACTCCTCGCCGAACACGGTCCCGAACTCGCCATTCTGCGCAACCTACCCCCGGACAGCGTGGCGGACATCGAGTCCGGACAGCTTGCGGAAGCCCTCCGCCGCCTGCGCGCCGGACAAGTCATCCGCCAGCCCGGCTACGACGGCCTCTACGGCTCCATCCGCGTGTTCCCGCCTGAACCCGCGCGCGGTTGATTTCCCCGCCAGTCCCGCCACAGTATGTATGAGTATCCCGAACCCGCCGCCACCATAATTCCACGGGCTGGACCAGTTCGGAACATCGGGCTGCCTATGCGCCAAGAGGAGTGTCTGACGGGAAAAGAGGACCAGGACATGAGCGACCGCAAATGGTACTACACAGTCGGGGCCAAGCACGCGGGGCCGGTTTTTGAGACTGCTCTCCTGCAACTGTTCCAGAGCCGCCAACTGCGGTCGGATACGATGGTTTGGACGGAAGGCATGGGCGAGTGGGTAGCAGCCTCCGCCATCGAGGGGCTGGTGCCAGCCGCTCACTGCCCGCCAACGCTGCCTCTGGCGTCGACCGCCGCAGGAGGCTATGCCGGTTTCTGGCTACGGTTTGTAGCGGCGATGATTGACATTTTCATCTTGGTGGCTGGCATTTCGATCCTTGCTCTTATTCTTGCCCATGCCGGCGGCGTATTCACAAACCTCGCAGCAGTTGCAGTCAGTCAAATTGGAGTTTCTTGGGCCATTGGGTGGCTATACTCGGCACTGCTCGAAAGCTCCTCCAAGCAGGCAACCCTGGGAAAGATGGCGGCGGGAATCGTCGTCACCGACCTCGACGGCAACCGCATTTGCTTTATCAGGGCGACTGTAAGGTACTTCGGAAAGACTATCTCCCACCTCATCATTTTTATCGGCTTTATCATGGCCGCGTTTACGGAGCGCAAGCAAACGCTGCACGATATGATGGCCGGCTGCCTGGTGATGAAAAAGTAGGCACCGTTCCACCCGCAGGAAACGGTTCCGGTTAGCCGAACCGCCGTCCTGGCCACGCTGCGGCAACGTGGCCGGACGGTTGCCCCCCCGGACCGGGATTCTGCCTCCGGTTGATTTCCCCGCCAGCCCCGCCACAGTACGCATCGCGTATCCGCCACCAGCCGCCGCCAGGATTCCATGGTCAAACTGATCGTCAGCCGCTTGCTCCAAGCCATCCCGGTCCTCTGGGCCATTGCCACGTTGACCTTTTTCATGGTCCGCCTGGCCCCCGGCGACCCCTTCAGCAGCGAGCGCGAGATTCCTCCGGAAATCCGGGCCAACATCCAGGCCCGCTACGGCTTGGACAAGCCCCTGTCCGTCCAGTATGTCCGTCAGCTCAACCAATGGCTGCGCGGCGACTTCGGCCCCTCCTTCAAACATCCGGACCGGACGGTGAACGGGATCATCGCCGAGCACTTTCCGGCCTCCCTCATGCTCGGGCTCTCGGCCCTGCTGGTGGCGCTGGTGGTGGGTCTGCCGGCGGGAATTTACGCGGCCCTCAAGCACAACTCGCCCGGCGACTACCTGCCCATGTCCCTGGCCATGACCGGCATCTGCCTGCCCAGCTTCGTCCTCGGGCCGCTCCTCGCCCTGGCGTTTGGCCTGTGGCTGGGCTGGTTCAACCCGGCGGGCTGGGACCACCCCGGCGACCGGGTGCTGCCCGCTCTGACTCTGGGCCTGTACTACGCGGCCTACATCGCCCGGCTGGCGCGCGGGGGCATGCTTGAAATCCTCACCAAGGACTTCATCCGCACCGCCCGCGCCAAGGGCCTGCCCGAATGGCGAGTGGTCTGCACCCACGCCCTGCGCGGCGGCCTGCTGCCGGTGGTGACCTACCTCGGCCCCGCCTGCGCGGGACTCGTCACCGGCTCCTTCGTGGTCGAGTACGTCTTCTGGATTCCCGGCCTCGGACGCTATTTCGTGAACGCCGCCTTCGACCGCGACTACACCGTCATCATGGGGACGGTGATGTTCTACGCGGTTCTCATTGTGGGCCTGAATCTTGTCGTGGACCTGCTCCACGCCCTCCTGGACCCGAGGCTGCGCGATGCCCGCTGAACCCGCCATTCCCTCCTCCTCCCTGACCCGCGACGCCTGGCGGCGGCTGCTCCGCAACCGCATGGCCCGGTTCGGGCTGGTCGTGTTTCTCCTGCTGACCGTGGCCAGTCTCTTCGGCCCCATGCTCTCGCCCTACACCTACGAGCAGACCAATCTGGACTACGGCGCCCGCGGCCCGTCCGCGCTGCATTGGCTCGGCACCGACCCCCTCGGCCGGGATTTGCTGGTGCGGCTTCTCCACGGCGGGCGCATTTCGCTGGCGGTCGGCTTCCTCGCCACCGCCGTGTCCCTCTGCATCGGGGTGACCTACGGGGCCATTTCCGGCTTCCTCGGGGGCAAGATCGACGCCTTCATGATGCGCCTGGTGGACGTGCTCTACGCCCTGCCCTTCACCATCTTCGTCATTCTGCTCACGGTGGCTTTCGGCCGCGATTTCCGCCTGCTCTTCGTGGCCATCGGCGCCGTCCAGTGGCTGACCATGGCCCGCATCGTCCGCGCCCAGGTCCAGGCCCTGCGCCGGCGCGAGTTCGTCCAGGCGGCCTTCGCCCTCGGCCTGAGCCGCTCCCGGATCATCGTCCGCCACATCCTCCCCAATGTGCTGGGGCCGGTGGTGGTCTACGCCACCCTCACGGTCCCCGCCGTCCTGCTTCTCGAATCCACCCTCAGCTTCCTCGGCCTCGGCGTGCAGCCGCCCATGAGTTCCTGGGGCGTGCTCATCAAGGAGGGGGCCGAAAAGATGGAAACCTACCCCTGGCTGCTCTTTTTCCCGGCCCTCTGCTTCTCCCTCACCCTGTTCAGCCTGAACTTCCTCGGCGACGGCCTGCGCGACGCCCTCGACCCCGAATCCGCCGAGGACTGAGACCATGATTATCCCCTACCAGAAACTCAGCCCCGAAGCGCTCCGCGGAGTCATCGAAGAAATCGTCACCCGGGACGGCACCGAACTCTCGGACGCCGAGGACAAGATCCGGCAAGTCTTGCGGCTGCTCGAAAAAGCCAAACTGGTCCTCGTCTACGATCCGGAAACCCGCGGTTGCAGCCTCGTGCCGCCGGACGCCGTCCCCGAGTCCTAGACGACGGCTTGCGGCTCTCCCGGCACGCTCGGGGCAGAAACGCCGGGAGGGAGTATGGTGATGGGCATTCCGGATTCTCCTCCAAGCCAGGAGCCATGCCATGTCCATCCGCGCCTGCCTCTCGCTGCTCGCCCTCGCCTCGACCGTCTTCGCCATCCCCCTCGACATCATCCCGAACGGCTCCTTCGAGCAGGATGCCAACCGCGACGGGATTCCCGACGGCTGGCAGACCGCCGTCTACGAATCGCCCGGCCAGGCCATCTGGGACGATGCCGTCGCCCGCACCGGCCAGCGCTCCCTCCTCATCAAAGACTCCGCCAACGACGCCGAAACCGCCTGGAACCGGAAAACCACCCGCTGGGTGCTGAAGAACCAGGCCGAAGTGAAACCCGGCGAAACCGTCACCGCCCAAGCCTGGATCAAGACCGAGTTGACTGCCGGGGAGGCCCGGGTGACTCTCGCCTGGTTCGCGGAGAACAAATGGCTCCGCGAGGACTCCAGCGAACGCGCCACCGGCAGCCAGCCCTGGACCCTCCGCTCCGTCACCGCCGCCGCCCCCGAGCAAGCCAAGTTCGTTTCCGTCTACCTGGTCCTCAATTCCGGCAAGGGAAGCGCCTGGTTCGACGATGCCCAAGCCGTCCGTGGCACCACGCCTCCCGGCAACTTCCGCCCCGTCGCCATCCGCGCCGCCTGCAACACCGGTTTCCGCGATGAAGTCGCCGGCGACAAGCAAGGCGGCTGGACCGACCAGGGCCCCAACGACCTGCGCAACATCCAGCCCGGCACCCAGACCCTGCGCGGCATCCCGTTCGAGATTCTCGACGGCAACGACCGCACCTGCATCGTGCTGCGCGGCAAAGGACGACAGGATGTGGCCGAAACCGCCACCTTCCCGGTCAATCTCACCGCCGATGTGCTTTATTTCCTACATGCCTGCGCCTGGGCCGGACGGCCGGGAAGCCTGGTCGGCAGCTACACCGTCGCCTACGCCGATGGCACCACGGTCGTCGTGCCCCTCCGCAACGGCAACGAGATCGCCGACTGGTGGAAACCCGGCGACCTCGATGCCTGCGCCGTCGGCTGGGAGGGTACCAATGCGGAAAGCAACAGCCTCGCCCTCGGCATCTTTCCCTGGGTCAATCCGAACCCGGAGAAGCCCATCGCCTCGGTCACCGCCCGCACCACCGGCACGGACGCCAATCTGATGCTGGTCGCGGTCACCGCCGGCGACGGCACGCCCTCCTTTCCCGAACTGCCCCTGGACTATCGCTTCACCGACACCACCGGCTGGTATCCATGGCGCTTCGACGTGGAGAACCCAAATCTCGGCGAACTCGACCTCTCCCGCTTGCTCGATGCCCCGGCCGGCAAGCATGGCTTCAGCGCCGTCGGCAAGCACGGGGGCATTGTCTTCGCCGATGGCACTCGCGGCCGTTTCTTCGGCACCAATGTGGGCGGAGCCCGCTGCTGTCCGGAAAAGCGCCAGGCTGAAATCTGGGCCGAGCGCCTCGCCGCCCATGGTGTCAACCTTCTCCGCCTCCATGCCTACGACTCGCGCTGGGGCGGCATCATCGACTACAGCCAAGGCAACTCGCGCTCCCTTGATGCCGCCGCCATGGACCGTATGGACTATTTTGTCGCGGAACTCAAGAAGCGCGGCATCTATGTCTATTTCGACCTGCTCGACTACCGCAGCTTCCTGCCGGGCGACGAGGTGCGCGATGCCGCCATCATGGACACCCGTTGGGAAAACTCCATCAAGGGCGCATCCATCTTCAACCGCCGGATCATCGACCTCCAGAAGGAATTCGCCACCCAGCTCCTCACCCACCACAACCCCTATACCGGCCTGCGCTACGTGGACGAACCCGCCCTGCTGATCCAGGAAATCACCAACGAGAACTCCCTCTTCTACCTGGCCAATCCCAATCTGATCCTGCCCAGCTACACGGAAGAGCTGCGCGGCCTCTGGAACCAATGGCTGGCCAAGCAATTCCCGAGCCGGAATCAGCTCGCCGCCGCCTGGACCAACCCCGCCGGTTTCTGCGCCCTGTCGGCCGACGAGGACCCGGCGAAAGGAACCGTCCAGTTTCCCACCCAGCATCTCTATCTCAGGCTGACCGACGACAACCAGGACCCTCTCAAGGCATCCCCCCGCCTCAACGCCATGACCCGCTTCCTCTACGAACTGGAGGTCGCCTACTACAACGAAATGACCGCCCACCTGCGCGGCCTCGGCCTCAAGTGTCTCATCACCGGCACCAACCAGGACTTCTCGGATGCCAGCAACCGGGCCAATGCCGCCTGCCAGGCCATGACCCGCAACAACTACTGGTGCCATCCCAATGTCCACGCCAAGCCCTTCAACTTCTTCCGCAATCTCGCCATGCTCAGCGGCGACATCTTCCGTTCCGCCACTCCTGTTGCCAACGTGGCCTCCAGCACGGTGGCCGGTAAACCGATGATTGTCCCCGAGGTGAACTCCCCGTGGCCCAACGAGTTCCGCGCCGAATTCATGCCCATGACCATGGCCTACGCCGCGCTCCAGGAATGGGACGGCGTCCTGCTCTTCGCCTACGACACCAGAACCGACCAGAACCACCTGACCTACTTCGGCAACACCAGCGATCCGGTCCACTGGGGACAGGTTCCGCTCTCCGCCCTCCTTTTCCTCCGGGGTGACATTGCCCCCGCCCGCAACACCATCGAGATCGGGGTCTCGGCGGTCGACACCTTCGCCACCCGCCCGCGCCGTTCCTCCGATGCCTATTCCCCCTATAACATCGTCCCCTACCTCTCCAAGCTCCGCAATGCCTACTTCGACGACGTCTATCAGGGCGAAGCCGACCTCGTCCTCAGTTCCGGGCACTCCGCCACGGGCGACTACCGGCAGGCCCGCCGGGTCGTCCTCTTCGCCGATTCCGCCGCCACCGACGAGGCCGGCACCCGCTGCGACCGGGGGCAGAGCGCCCGGAACGCCATCCCCGGTCTCGAAACCAAGGACAATCCCGCCGGTTTGACTACCTTTGTCCCCGCCTCCATCCCCGCCGGGGCGCAGACCATGGTTCACGCAGGCGAGCCCGTCGGCGTGGTCACCGACCGTTTCTATCTGCTGCCCTCCGCCGCCCAGATCGACCCCGGCCAGGGGCGCTGGCTGCACCGGGTGCTGCTCGACGCCCTCAACCGCTGGCAGCTCCCCGGAGCCGCCCCGCTGGACGAAGCGGGCGAGATATACCGGAGCGACACCGGCCAGCTCGTCATCGACTCCCGCCAGCGCCAGTTCACCGCCAACGCCCCCCGCCTGCGCTGCGTGGCAGGCTTCTTCACCGACGCTCCGGTCCAGCTCGGCGATGTGGCCATCGTCTCCCGGACCCCCTTCGCCGCCATCACCGCCATCGTCCTCGACGACGCCGAGACCATCGCCGCGTCCCGCCGCATCCTCGTCACCGCCGTCGCCCGAGCCGAAAACACCGGCCAGGCAACCATCCAGACCAAAGAAGCCAAGGCCGGACGCGATGCGGACACCGGTGCCTTCCTCCCCCAGAGCAACATCGCCATCGCCGCCCACGGCCGCGCCCCCGTCCTGGCCGAACCCGTCGACGCCGAGATCACTCTGCCCGGCACCGGCTATCGCGCCCACGCCCTCGACGAAACCGGGCAGAAGACCCGTGACCTCCCCTGCCAGACTCGCGAGACCACGACCATTCTCCCCCTCCGCGATGCCCGCAGTCCCTGGATTCTCCTCGAACGTTAGCCGGGACGGAGTATGGTGAGAGTACCCCGAACAATCTCCTTCCTGTGGAGCCAAGCCATGTCCATCCGCACCTGCCTCTCGCTGCTCGCCCTCGCCTCGGTCGCTTTCGCCCAAGAAGGCTGGAAACCCCTTCCCGGCGGTGCCACGGCCGACCCGAATTCCTGGCGGGCGCGGGATGTGGTGGCGTTGCGCGGCGAGGGAGAACGGCTTGTGGTCCGACACACAAGTGCGGCAAATGGCTTCGCCCTGCCCCGCGCCATGCCCTTCCGCCGGGAAATCTCGGTCGAGGCCACTGTCGAGATGCGTGAACGCCTGCTCGACCAAGGCTGGAACTTCGCCGGGGTCGCTCTCTTCCAGGATCCCGGCAATTTCTGGGTGCTGAGCTTGGTCGAAGGCCCCGACGGCGCGCACAGCGTGGATTTCATCCAATGTCTCGACGGCACCTGGCAGGCCCAGAACCAGCCCGGCACCGCGCTGACCCGAACCGGCAATCCCAGCTTCGCCTGGCAGGCCGGCACCGCCTACCGCCTGCGCCTCGCCTTCCGCGACGGCGAAGTCCAGGCCGCGATTCTCGACGCAGACGGGCAGATCAAGAGCCAGGCCAGCTTCGACCTCGGCAAAGGCCGGGCCGTCCGCACCGGCATGCCCGCCCTCGTCGTCCGGGGCAGCGAAGCCGCCGTCGCCGACTTCCGGGTGCTCGCCCCCGAGCAGCCCGCCATCCCCCCGGGAATCACCCCCGTGAACGGTAGATTCGGCCGCATCGCGCTGTTCGACGAACCCTTCCCCGGCACCGACCGGGTGGCCAACAACCGACTGGCCGGGGTCCTCGAATCCTCCGGTTTTGGTGTCACCCGCCTCTCCGCCGAACAGATCGTGAGCCCCGGCGTGCTTTCGGGCGATCTGTTCCACATCCTGGTGATTCCCAACTGCGCCAGTTTTCCGGCCCAGGCGGGCGCGGCAGTCCAGCAATTCGCGCGCGAGGGGGGACATGTCTTCTTCATCGGCGGTCCCTTCCTCGACAACCCTCTGTACAGCATCAACGGCGAATGGCTCGATGCCGCCGGCATGGCGGAACGGATCGCGACCGCTCCCACCACCCATCGCCCCTTCGCCATCACCCCCGAACTCGATCTCTCCCGCTGGTCCCGCGCCTGCCGGGACCGGCAGACCCCCGCCCAGTTCCGGGTGGTTCCCGAAGGTCCGGAGGGGGTGCCCTGCCTGCGCCTGGACGTGGCCGAATTCGGCGGCTGGGACGGTCATCTCTCGCCCCCCATCGACCCCCTGTACGGTCCGGAGAACGACCTCTTCATCTTCCAGGCCAAGGGGGCACCGCAGACCACCCAGCTCTCGGTCGAGATTCAGGAGGCGGACGGCTCCCGCTGGATCGCCACCACCCGCATCGCCCCCAACTGGCAACGCATTGTCCTGCCGCTGGACGAGTTCGACTACTGGCATGACTCCCCGACCAAAAACACGCGCGGGCAAGCCGCCGACCGGCTGAATCCCGGCCAGGCCCGCCGGATCAACTTCGGCTTCTCCGCGACCCATACCCCCGCCATCGGCGCGGGCGCGCACACGGTCTGGATCGCCGACCTGGGATCGGGCCGGAATCCAATCGGCGGGGCGGTGGACACTGCGGCCACTGTCATCGGCAGCATTCCCACCATCTATCCCCGCTACAAGGTTCACCGCATGGCCGGCCCCGTCGAGCTTGCCCAAGGCATGAAGGACCCCCATTGCGGCAACTTCACGCCGGCGCGCCAGTCCCTCGGCACCCCCGAGAACGTGGTCTGCGGCATTCCCCGCACCCTCGGAACGGGCTTCGGGCGCGGACCCAAATGGCGCTTCGTCCCGATGGTCGCCGCCAACGCCGGCGCGACCTCCGGCTTCTGCGAATGGTTCGTGCTGAATCAGGACATGCCCTTCGACGGGGTCGTCTTCGCCGGTTTCGGCTACACCGATGCCAAGCAATGGCGGGATTCCGGCTTGCTCAATCGGATAGCCGCCCTCGCCCAACTGCTCCGCCAGGGGGTCGTCATCGAGTCGGCGGGCACCGAGCATATGGCTTACTGGCCGGGCGAAACCGTCCGCCTCGGCGCGTCCCTGCGCGCCTTCGCCGACCAGGACACGGCGGAAATCAGCCTGGAAATCCTCCAGGGCGAACGCCGAGTGTGGCGGGAAACCGTCACGCAGGCCGTAGCCCGGGGCCGGGCCGATGTCTCCTTCACGTGGCAACCTCCCGCCGAACCCGCCACCTACACCTTCCGCGCCCGCCTGTCCGGACAACACCGCGACGGCATCGTGCATGAATTCGCCGTGCTCGATCCGAACCCCGCCCCGGCGGCGGAGTTCGTCACCGCCCACAACGGGGATTTCTGGCTCAAAGGCGAGAAATGGTACCCGGTGGGCATCAACTACTGGCCTCTCTACGTCTCGGGCATGGACCACGACGACTACGGGGCGGGCTGGATGCGCGACCGCTACTACGACCACTTCCTCGTCGAGCAGGACTTGCGGCACATGGCCGACATGGGGATCAACATGGTCAGCATCCAGAGCCCCCCGGTCGAGCATTATCGCAACCTGCTCGATTTCTCCCGCCGCTGCGCCAACCACGGCATCCGCATCAATCTGTTCCTCGGGCTGGCCTCGCCCCTGGGCTTCAACGACTCCGGGCTCCAGGAATACCTCGAAACCGCCCGCATTCCCGGCAACGCCACCATCTTCGCCTACGACACCATCTGGGAACCCGGCAACCATGTCTTCAAGGACGATGCCGCCCGCGGCAAGTGGGACGGCGAATGGCGAGCCTGGCTGGACGAACGTTACGGCTCCGTCGAGAACGCCGAGAAGGACTGGAACCACCCCGCCCGGCGCAACGCCGAAGGCCAAGTCATCTCGCCCCCCAACAACTGTTTTCAAACCGACGGCCCCTGGCGCGCCCAGATGGCCGCCTACCGGCGGTTCATGGATGATCTGACCAGCCGCCTCTGGGGCAAGGCCCACCGCCGCCTGCGCGAACTCGACCCCAATCACCTCATCAGTTACCGCCAGGGCAACACCCTGCCCCACGACTTCGCCCTCTCCGGCACCAGCAAGCACATCGACTTCATCTGTCCCGAGGGCTATGCCGTGCCCCACACCGATGTCGGCGAGAACGCTATCGGCTTCATCACCCGCTATGTGGACTACACCACGGCGGGCAAACCCATCATCTGGTCCGAATTCGGCTCCAGCGTCTGGGACCGCAGCCGCATGGTCGCCGACGAGCAGGCCATCGTGCGCCAGGGCGAGTACCATGCCCGCTTCTACCGCGCCGCCCTCGCCGCCGGCGCCAACGGCACCGCCCCCTGGTGGTGGCCGGGCGGCTACCGGGTGGGCGAACGCAGCGACTTCGGTATCGTCGGCCCCGACCGTCATGAGCGGCCTGCCGCCCTCCTCATCCGCGAGTACGCGCCCCGCTACAAGGAACCCCGTCCCCGCCCCGTCCCCGCCGTCTGGCTCGACTACGACCGCGACGCCCATGCGGGCGGCTACTGGTGGACTTCCTTCCATGAGGGCGCGGACGCCTTCCGCGCCGCCGCCGAGCAGGGCCAGACCCTCGGCATCCGCACAGCCGGAACCGGCACCGACTCCACCAACACCCCTCTGATCGCCGTCGGCAATGTCCCCGCCACCGGCCAGAACCCGCCCAAGTTCCTCAATGCCGAATTCAACCACCTGTTGGTGCAGACCGCCGACGGTTCCTGGGTCGAAGCCTTGGACGGCACCCGCCTCCCGGTCCGCCCCGGCCAGCCCGTCCGCGCCCGCGCCTCCCTCGGCAATCTGCAGGAAGCCACCTGGACCGTTCCCGGCGACCTTCCCGGCGGCGTCGCCCTGGTGGTGCGCCAAAACGGCGCGGAAATTGGGAAGACCCCCGTCATCGAGCCCGTCCCCTACCTCGGCGACGCCGATTTCGGCGAGTTCATCCTGCTCCCCGCCGTGAACGCGCCTGCCTCAGTCAGCGTCCGCCTCGAAGCACTGGGACGCACCCCCTTCGGCGAGGCCCGTTCCTTCACCCTGCTCCCCGCCCAGCCCTGAGGTTCAGAACTCAACGGAACGCGCAAGGAACACGCCTTCTGTAGCGCCATGCAAATCAAGCGCATGGAGCGGCCACGTCCTCGTGGCCACGGCGCGCAGCGCCGGGAGCGCCCCGGCCAACCCGCAAAGGTGGGCATGGCGGGGGACGGGTGGTCGCGAGGACGCGACCGCTCCACGCGAAAGGTTGGCATGGCCTCCGGCGCGAACAGAATCAGGGCGTCCAGTTTGCGCGACCTCCATGCTCAACGGAATGAGTTCTGGAAGTTCAGCGCCCGGGGACACCGACCTCGAGGAATCCGTCGAATCCCTCCACCTCGACGGCTTCCCGGCGACAGGTGTCCCCCTCGTTCCGCCAGATGGTCAGCGGCGACGGCCCGTCCGTCCGCCCGCAAAGTCCGCAACGGAGCGTGCCGTCCGCGAAATCCGCGCCGACCAGGGAAGAGCCGAACAGCCGCTTGCAGATCACACTCACCTGCTCGCGGTTCGCGCCGATCCAATCCCAGCCATCCAGTCCCCGCACGGTCGTATCGACAATCCAGGACCAGTCCTCCAGACTGATGGCGTCGATCCGTTCCTCGTGGGTCATGAGGACCCCGAAAGCCAGCGCGTCGAGTCCCAGGCGCAGATTGGCGATGGCCCGTTCCGCCGCCTCCGCCCGCTTGACCCGGTCGGCCTCACCGATAAACGGCACATGGCCGGAGAGAATGTCGGATGTCATGTGGCTACGGCCGGTATGCGCCGCCGAGACGCTGATGAAGGTCATGCCGGGATGGCGCGGGCAACGGTCGATGGCCAGGGCATGGCGGGCGTTCAGCCCGCGCACCGCGTAGGGCCGGGGCCGCCAGACCGGCTGATTGCCGTACAACTGCCCGACCATGCTGAAATTGCAGGGCAGGTCCACCCCCCGGTCCAGAAAACGCTTCACGGCCCGATAGCCGATCTCCCCGAAGTGGGCGTTCAGCACTCGGCTGTGCCGCACCCCCGCCGCCGCGAAGGCCGCATCCATCCGCCGGAAATTGCGTTCGACCGTCGCCTCGTCGAGTTCGTCCCCGGTGACGTGGTCCATGGAAAGCCCCTCGAAGAGAGTCGTCTTCCCGCCGTCGGAGAGGTCCGGCTTGTCGGCGGCCACGGCATAGGGCCGGTAGTTGGGCCGGGCCTTGTAGAAATCGTCGCGGAAGGCGTGCATGGACACATCCATGCCCCCCCGGTCGCACAATTCCTTGGCCCGCGCCCAGTCGGTGGGCCCCATCTCATCGATGAACAGGCCGATGTTGGGACTGATGCCGTGACGGTTGAGCACATCCACGTAACCGAAGGACGAGTAGGTGCCATTGCAGTCGTCCATGCGGGAGGAGACGAAAGGCGGCACACAGCGCATCGGGAACGGCTTGGCCGCAACCCAGACCAAAGCCCGCCAGAACAGCCCGTCGATCCCCCGCAAATGCCCGTAGATGTCTTCGGCAAAGAGGCCGTTCCCGGTCCCGAACACGACCACACGCCCTTGGCCGACCGTCCCCATGCATAGGGCACACTCGCCGGTCGCCGTGGCCAGCAGCGATTGCCAGCCAGTGGCATCCAGCGCGGCAACAGAAAGAGGCGCATGCAGGACGATCTCCTCGTCCCGCTCATGTCCGAAAGCGACGAATCCGGGTTGGCCCGAAAATCGCAGTTGCTCGGTCTGTACCGTCTTTTCCGATGCCGGCAGCAAAGCCCGGAGCGGACCGGGCAGACTGCCGAGGTTCCGGTCGAAGACCAGCAACCCGGCCCCCTCGCGGACCGCCTGCGCGATCTGCTCGGCCAGCTCGGGCTTCAGCCAGGCCCCCGCCCCGTCATGGGCCAGCACATACACCCCGCGCGGCGCCAGATAGCCGGGCGGCAACCCCATGTAGTCCCCGCCGTCCAGCACCTCGCAGGCCGCGCCGAAATGCTCCAACGCCGCGAACACCGTGGTTTCCGAACCCATCCGCTGGACCCGGAGACGACTATCCAGCACCACCAGCACACTGCGGTTACCTGCACGCATCGTATGGTCCTCCTGATGCAAAGGGAAAGCACCGACACCGACAGAGCCTAGCCGGACCATCACGAAAGGCAAGCGCCCAACAAGGATTTGTCGCGCAACCTCCCCGTTCGTAGTCCGGGCTTCAGCCCGCTCCCCTTGTCCCGGCGCAGCCGGACCCGTTCGTAGTCCGGGCTTCAGCCCGCTCCCGTTCGTAGTCCGGGCTTCAGCCCGC
>LVAZ01000603.1 GCA_001603055.1 Victivallales bacterium Lenti_02 | reverse complement strand
GATCCCGGCTGCGCCGCCGCCTACCTGTTGCGAGCCCAAGTCCGGCTGCGCACCGGCACCGGCGGGGAGGATACCCTCGCCCAAGCCTGCGAGGACCTCGAAAAAGCCTGTGTCCGCGATCCCGGCCTGACCGCCGCCCGCGAACTGCTGGTCCGCCTCCAGCTCGAACGGGAAAGGCCGGACGAGGCGGTGGCCGGTCTCCAGGTGCTAGCGATGGCCCGGCCCGGCGAGCATCGGTTCAAGGCGGCTCTTGCCCGCCTGCTGCTTGAACTCGGTCGTCAGGCCGCCCTCGGCAGCCAGTTGAAGACCTGGCGCGACCAGCACCCCGGCGAGCCCTTTGTCTGGGGCCTCGAAGGGATGCTGGCAAAAGCCCAGGGCGACGACCGGGGCGCGGCCCGGGCCTTTGCCCGCCATGCGCAGGCCACGGGCGATCCGGCCTCCGTCCTTGCCGCCGTGGATGCGTTCCTGGCCATCGGCATGGCTGCCGAAGCCCGCCAGTTCTGCGCGCCGTTCGAGTCCGCCTCCTCTCCCGAAATCCTGCTGGCCCGCGCGCGTCTCGCCCCGCCCGCCGAAGCCCGCGACCTGCTTGGCCGGGCCTTCGCCAACGTCCGGCAAGAGGCCGCCGCGGAACAGATTCTCGAACAGGCCCGGCTGGTTCTTCCCCCCGCCGACCTGCTTGCCTGGATCGCCGACCTGCGGGAAAGCAATCCCTCGCGGGCGCTTTCCCTGACCATGGTCCGGCTGTGGGAGGAAACGGGCCGGCCCCAGGCTGCCGCCGAGCTGCTGCACACTCTGGCCGGGGCCGCCGCCGGCGAGGACCGCGCCTTTCTGCTTTCCCGCGCCGCCGCCGCCGAACTGGCCGCAGGCGAGGCCGTCCGCGCCGGGGACAGCCTCCGCCAAGCCCTCGAACTGGTGCCGGGGCATCCGGTTCTGCTCAACAACGCCGCCCATCTGGCGCTGGCCGCCACCGGGCGCGAAGCGGAGGCCGTGCGCCTGGCCCGGCAGGCGGTGGCCGCCAGCGCCGCCAACCGCGAACTCCACGCCGGCTGTCTCGCCACCCTGGCCGAGGGCCTCTTCGCGCTCCGCCTTTTCGACCAGGCCGGCGACGCTCTCCAGCAGGCGCTGGCCATCCGGGAAACCCCCGAGGACCGGCTGCTGCTGGGGCGGGCGCTCCTGGCCGGCGGCAAGCGTACCCCGGGCAATGCCCAACTGCGCCGGGCCAAGGAACTGGCCGAGCGCGAGGGCAAGACCGAGCTGGCCAGGCGCATCGCCGAACTCCTCTAGGATAAATCCGGCGGAAACATCTTGCTTCCCCGCTGGCGAACGGGGCGATCCACGCTAAATTACGGGAACTTTGAGGTTTGCGACCTATGGCACCCCGTACACTCGCGTCCACTTGGCGCCAATTCGAGAAACTCGCCAAATCCTACCTGAGCGAAGGTTGCGCCACGGACGGGAGACAGATTCGGGAGTTGGCCGAAAAGGTCAACAAGTCCCGCATTGCCGAAGCTCTGGAAACCATGTTTCTGGTGCCCTACGCGGGGCTCGACAAGACCACGATCCGGTTTCTGGAAGCGGGGGACGGACCCTATCCCGAATGGGACATGCGCTACGATGCGGCGGGCGACGCCATCGAGATCAACCCGGTCGGCGTGGTCGCCTTCGTGCTGGGCTGCGACGAGGCCTTTGCCAAACTCGCCACCCCCGAGGCCCGGCGCGATTTCGCCACCTACCGGCTCAACGCCTACATGGCGGAGCTGCGCAAGCTGCCCAGCCGGCTCCTGCTCTTCATCCTCGTTCTCCGCAAGGTGGCCGAAATCCTCAAGGTCACCGAGGTCGAGAAGCGCGGCGGGGAGACCGAGGACGTGGACGACGGCGGCTACATGAACCTGCTCTGGGGCTTCAAGGAAGTCGAGCGCATGTACCGCGAGATGAAGGGGCTCAACATCCGCGCCGAATACGGCCTGCTCTGGTACGAGTCGGACTGGTACGTGGGCCGCAACTAGCCGCCCGCCGCCGTCCTCCCCGCCTCCCTACTTCTGCCCGGCCATGGCCTCGGCGAAGTTGAGCATGTGGTCCTTCACCCGGCGGTAGCCGTTGAGCATGTTGGTGAAGGTCACCGAGGCCAGCGGGGGCACCCGTTCCTCGGCCAGCCGCCGCAGATGGGCCTCGCGGTTGTTGCGGATGCGGTGGGTGATGGCGTCGCCCTGGGTCTTGGCCTTGCTCACAATGTCCTCGTTGCGCTGGCGGCAGGCGATGAGCAGCATGCTCATGTAGGCCGCGACCTCGCGGTGCAGGGTCAGGATGGTCTCGTTCTCGCCGGCCAGCAGGGCCCCGCCCTCGTTGTGCAGGCGCAGGTGGAGCTTGAGGATGCCGCCGATGTAGTCGCTCACCGATTCCAGTTCGTCGGCCATGCGCATCTGCCGGGTGCCTTCCTCGACCACGTCGTGGGTCGCCTTGTCGGCCAGCATCTCGGTCAGGAAGTCGACGATCTCCTTCTGGATGATGTCGAGCACCTCCTCGCGGTGGAAGAGCTTGCGGATGCGGTCGGCATGGTCGCCGCCGGGCTCGGCCAGAATGGCTTCGAGCTTCTCCATCATCTTCTCGCAACTGGCGCCCATGCGCAGAATCTCGATGCGGGACTGCTCGATGCCGAGGGTCGGGGTTTCGAGGATGCGGGTGTCGAGCCGGGTGATGTGCGGGGCTTCCTTGTGCCGGCGGTCGGGCACCAGTTTCTTGAGGAGCCTGGCCATGATCATGGTGAAGGGCAGGAAGAGGATCACGTTGACGATGTTGAACCCGCTGTGCACCAGGGCGATGCCCTTGGTGACGTGGGGATACTCGCGGGTGAAGGGGACCAGTTCGCCGCCGAGGCGGACCAGTTCCGCCCCCTCCCGCTGGACCACCTCGAGCCCGGCGCCGTCCACCACCTGTTTCCCGACCCGGAAGACTTCCAGACTGGGATCGATCCCGAACCAGTGGTAGAAACCCTCGAGCAGGCCGATATACTGGCGGAAGACCAGGGTGATCCAGAAGACGCCGATGACGTTGAAGAGGAAATGCGCGTAGGCCGCGCGGCGGGCGTTGGTGGTGGCGCCGAGGCTGGCGATCAGGGCGGTGATGGTGGTGCCGATGTTCTCGCCCAGGACCAGCGCCGCCGCCGTGTGGAAGGGAATCAGCCCCACCGTGGCCATGCCGATGGTGATGCCGAGCGTGGCCGAGGAGGACTGCACGATGCAGGTGAGGATGCAGCCCACCAACGCGCACTTCAGCACCCCCAGATAGCTGTCCGCCTCGAAGGCGTGGAACCACTGCCGGAACTCGGGCATCTTGCTCAGCGGCTTGAAGCCCTCGCTCATCAGCTCGAGCCCGAAGAAGATCATCCCCACACCCATCGCCAGCAGGGCCAGATAGTGCAGCCGTTCCCGCTTGCCGAACCGGTAGACCAGCGCCGCGATGCCCAGCAGGGGCAGCCCGTACTTGCCGATCTTGACGACCAGAATCCAGCCGGTGATCGTCGTCCCGATGTTGGCGCCCAGAGTGACGCCGATGGCCTGGTGGAGGGTCATGAACCCCGAGTTCACGAAGCCCACGCACATCACCGTCGTCACCGAGCTGGACTGGACGATGCAGGTGGCCAGAGTGCCGATGCCCACCGCCAGGAAACGGTTGTCCGTCACCAGGCTGATCAGCCGCCGCAGGCGGTCCCCCGCCGTGGCCTGGAGCCCGTCCGACATGTACTTCATGCCCAGCATGAAGACGCCGAGACCGCCGACGACCGTGGACGCAATGCCCAGCAAGGTTTTGTAATCCACCGCTGCAAGCTCCTGGCTGTTCCAATTCTGCAACCCTGGAGGCAGGGTGCGCGGACGGCATAACATATGAGGATTCCGTTAGCCCGGCAACCGCCCCGCACAAGCTCTAACGGTATGCTAACAATTCCCGCCGGGTTCCTCCCCCCGCGCCGGGGGGGGG
>LVAZ01000010.1 GCA_001603055.1 Victivallales bacterium Lenti_02 | reverse complement strand
CGCAGAGCCGCTGGAATTCCCAGAGGAACCACAGCGCCTGAACGGCCTCGCCGAAGGTTTCGGGCGGCTGTTCGGGTACCCGGAAGAGGCGGGCGCGGACTTCGTCCAGGCCGAGTTCATCCAGCCCGTCCAGCAGCCGCCGGTGCCAGATCGCCATCGCGTCGAGGCATTCCTCCATCGCGTCGAGGAATTCGTGCTGTTCGGAATCCAGCCCGCCGCGCTCCCGGCGTTCCCGGAGGCGCTGGCGATAGCTCGCCAAGCCTTCGCGCAGGGCGCGTTCGAAGCCGATGGTGGTATGGCTGGTGCCGCCGGTTTGGGCGACCGGCTGCTGGTGGAAGGTGGCTTCGAGCAGGGGCGCGGCCCCGGCCAGCCATTCGTCGGCATGCAGGCGCAGGGGAGCCAGTTCGGCCACGCGGAGGACGGCCCGCGCGGAGCGGCGTTCGGGAGGCAGGGCCTCTTCCTCGGGGTAGAGGGAGAACTTCGCCGGAGCCATGCCCCGGCCGTATTCCCCGGCCAGCACCCGTGCAGCCAGCCGCCGGGTATCCGCCGACAAGAGCCGGACGGTGCCGGGGAACGTGGTGATCCCAAACGTCTCGCCCAGAATGGCTTCGGCAGGATACTGGGGTTCGGCTGGCATGTTGACAGGCTCCCGAATGGGTTGGCCTACCATACTCCCACCCTTCAGCAAAGCGAAAGGACGAGGCGGGAATCGTTGCCCTCGGCTTCGAGATGCCAGTTGACGGTGGCCAGGGCTTCCAGGAAACGGAGGTCGTGGCTGACCAGCAGGAGACCGCAGGGGCAGTCGCCCAGCGCCTCCTCCAGGCAGGTGATGCTGGGCAGGTCCATGTGGTTGGTCGGCTCGTCCATCACGATCAGATGGGGCTGTTCGGCGATGCCTTTGGCCAGGAGAATCTTGCGGATTTCGCCGGGGCTGGGCTCGTCGCTCTCGATCAGGCGCTGTGGCCGGGAGCCCAGGCGGCTGACGATGGTCATGATCTGGCCGAGCCGCTCCTTGGGGAGGGCCGCGACTTCGGCCAGGATGCGGCGGGATTCCTCCGCCGTGATTTCCTGCGGTACGTAGACGAGGCGCTCGGGGGGCAGGTCGAGGGTGGCCAGCAGATGGCGCAGGAGGGTGCTTTTGCCGAGACCGTTGGCGCCGGTCAGGGCGATCCGGTCGGTCGGTCCCACGACCAGTTCCGGGAAGCGCAGCTTCCGCTCGCCGCCCAGCCCGATCTCGCCGGCGGGGAGGCGGCAGAGGAAGGCGCGCTGGGAGCGGGCCTCGCTGTCGAGCCAGATGCCCATCTCGTAGGTTTTCTTGATCTTGATCTGGGCGCGCTGCTCCTGGGCGCGCTGGGCGCGGGTGGCGATGCGCCCGGCGAGCTTGCCGGCGAAGGCGTCCTTGCCGGTGAGCTTGGCCAGATTTCGCTTGTTGGTGCCGTCGTGGTCGTTGGCGGGGAGTTTCTTGTGCTTGCTGGCCTTGGTTTTGGCGGCGAACTGGTCGGCGGCCTCGCGGCGGCGCTGGGTTTCCCGCCGCAGACGGTCGACGCCGTGCTTGGCGGCGTCGTCCTGCCGCCGCGCCGTCTCCTGTTCGATGGCGTCCTGTTCCGCCCCCGCCGTCACGCCGCCGGGACGCAGGCTGGCCGAGGGCGGATCGATGAACAGGCACTGGTCGCAGAGGGCGTCGAGCAGCTCGCGGTCGTGGCTCACCAGCAGGCCGACTCCCCGGTAGCGGCGGAGGGCCTGGATCAAAAGCTGTCTGGCCCCGGCGTCGATGTGGTTGGTCGGTTCGTCCAGGGCGAGCACGTCGGGATCGAGCCAGAGGGCCACCCCGATCTGGGCGCGTTTGCGCTCGCCGTGGCTGAGGGTGCTCCAGCGTTCGAGCCAGTCGTCGCCCAGCCCGAGCTGGCCGCGCAGGATCAGCGCCTCGCGGTCGCCCGCGTAGAGGAAGTCGGGCAGGGCCTCGGGCGGCTCGTCGGTGCGCTGGGCGCAGTAGATGGCCGGGCCGGGCCGGAGGATGGTGCCTTCCTGCGGCTGATAGTCGCCCGCCGCCAGCAGCAGCAGGGTGCTCTTCCCCGCCCCGTTGGGGCCGACCACGCCCGTCCAGCCCGTCGGGAAATGGACCTTGAGGCCGACCAGCAGGGCCCGGGTCATGCTCGGGTAGGTGAAGGAGACGTTCTGGAACTGGAGAAAGGCAGCGGCCATCGGGACCTTCCGGGACGGATTTGCGCCCGCTCACCCCTTGCCAACACACAACTGCCGCCGGGCCGGAACCCGACGGCAGGAAAGGATGGAGCGGGCGAACGGACTCGAACCGTCAACATCTACCTTGGCAAGGTAGTGCTCTACCATTGAGCTACGCCCGCTTCCGTAGAAGCGAGAGGGAAAATGGAGCGGGCGAACGGACTCGAACCGTCAACATCTACCTTGGCAAGGTAGTGCTCTACCATTGAGCTACGCCCGCTTCCGAAAAAGCGAGAGGGAAAATGGAGCGGGCGAACGGACTCGAACCGTCAACATCTACCTTGGCAAGGTAGTGCTCTACCATTGAGCTACGCCCGCTTCAGCGAAGCAAAAATTACACGATGAACGCGCGCTTGCAAGCCTGCCCGCGCGAGAAACCGCCCTTTGCCTAGCGTTTTCCTTCTTCCTGGTTCTGGATGAGGAAGTGCTCGATGGAGTCGAGCAGGGCTTCCCAACTGGCCTCGATGATGTTTTCGCTGACGCCGACGGTGCCCCAGATGTTCTTGCCGTCGCTGGACTCGATGAGCACGCGGGTTTTGGCGGCGGTTCCCTCCTTGCCGTCGAGGATGCGCACCTTGAAGTCGCGCAGACTCATGTTCTCGACTTCGGGGTAGAAGCGCTTGAGGACTTTGCGCAGGGCGATGTCGAGGGCGTTGACCGGGCCGTCGCCCTCGGCGGCGGCGATTTCGGTCTCGCCATCGACCTTGACCTTGATGGTGGCCTCGGAGAGGCAGGGCGCGTCGGGACCGCGCTTCTCGATGATGACCCGGAAACCTTCGAGGTCGAAGAAGTTCCGGTGCCGTTTGAGCAGCTTGTCCATCAGCACCTTGAAGGAGGCGTCGGCGGACTCGTACTCGTAGCCTTCGGCTTCGAGGCGCTTGAGTTCGTCGAGAATCTGGCGGACCTCCTCGCCTTTGCCGTCGAGGGAGATGTGATGCTCCTCGGCCTTGAAGAGGATGTTGCTGCCGCCGGAGAGGTCCGAAACCAGAACGCGGCGGCGGTTGCCGACGGTTTCCGGGGGGATGTGCTCGAAGGTGGTGGCGTTCTTGGCGACGGCGTTGACGTGCATGCCGCCCTTGTGGGCGAAGGCGGCCTGGCCGACGTAGGGCAGGCGGATGTTCTCACGCACATTGGCCAGATCGCAGACGAAGCGGCTCAGCTCGCGCAGGTGGCTCATGGAACGTTCCGGCACGCAGGTGCGGCCCATCTTGAGCTGGAGGCCGGGGATGATCGAGCAGAGGTCGGCGTTGCCGCAGCGCTCGCCGAAGCCGTTGATGGTGCCCTGGACATGGGTGGCGCCCGCGAGCACGGCGGCGAGGGAGTTGGCCACGCCGCAGCCGGAGTCGTTGTGGCAATGGATGCCCAGTTCGGCGGTTTCGGGCAGGGCGGCGCGGACGACGCGGGCGATCTCGCTCACCTCGTGGGGCAGGCGGCCGCCGTTGGTGTCGCAGAGGACGATGCAGGTGGCGCCGTTGGCGGCGGCGGTCTTCAGCACTTCGAGCGCGTAGTCGGGCTGGTCGAGGTAGCCGTCGAGGAAATGCTCGGCGTCGAAGATCACCTCGCGGCCCTGGTCGGCCAGGAAGCGGCAGGAATCCGCGATCATGCGCAGATTGTCCTCGGGCGAGACGCGGAGCACATCGTGGACGTGGAGCAGCCAGCTTTTGCCGAAGATGGCGACGGCCGGGGTCTCGGCTTCGAGCAGGCGGAGGAGATTGGGGTCCTCCTCGGCGCGGTGGGTGTTGCGGCGGGTGCTGCCGAAGGCGGTGAGCTTGGCGTGGGCCAGCTTGCGCCCGCGCATGGCCTCGAAGAAGCCCATGTCGCGCGGGTTCGAGCCCGGCCAGCCGCCCTCGATGTAGTCGATGCCGAAGGCGTCGAGCTGTTCGGCGATGCGGACCTTGTCGGTCACGGAAAACGAGATTCCTTCGGCCTGGGTGCCGTCGCGCAGAGTCGTGTCGTAGATATGTACCTTTGGCGCCATGGAAGGTCTCCTTGGTTGGCGTCAGTCAAGATGTTCAGTCGAGGTCCTCGATGCGGAAGCAGACGGGCGGGGCACCGATCTCGGCGAGTTCGCCGATGCGCCGCAGCGCGGCCTGCATTTCGTGTTCCGCAGCCTGGTGGGTCAGGATGACCATGGGGACGGAGGGCTGGTTCGTCTCCTTCTGGGTGACGCTGGCGATGCTGATCCGATGTTCGCCGAGAATGCCGGTGACCAGGGCGAGGACGCCGGGACGGTCGAGGGCCTGGAGGCGGACATAGTAGCGGGTGGTGATTTCGCCCATCGGCACCACCCGGCGGAAGCCGTTGTGGGGGCGGAAGGCGGGCACCCGCCAGTGGGAATCGCTCTTGAGGTTGCGGGCCACGTCGACGATGTCGGCGACCACGGCGCTGGCGGTGGCCTCGCGGCCCGCGCCCCGCCCGTAGTACATGGTCTGCCCCACCGTGTCGCCCCGCACCCAGACGGCGTTGAACACGCCGGCCACATGGCCCAGCAGGCTGCGGACGGGAATCAACGCGGGGTGGACGCGCATCTGCACGGCACCCCCGGTCTCCTTGACGATGGCGAGCAGCTTGATCCGGTAGCCCAGCTCGGCGGCGTATTCGATGTCCTGCAGGGTGACGGCGCGGATGCCCTCCACGTGGAAGGGGTCCATCCCGAACCACTTGCCGTAGGCCAGGGAGGCGAGGATGGTGGCCTTGTGGGCGGTGTCGATGCCGTCCACGTCGAAACTGGGATCGGCCTCGGCGTAGCCGGCGGCCTGGGCCTCGGCGAGCACCTGGCCGAAGTCGGCCAGTTCCTCCTCCATACGGGTGAGGATGTAGTTGCAGGTGCCGTTGAGGATGCCGACGATTTCCTGGAGCTGGTTGGCGACGAGCCCCTCGCGCAGGGCCTTGATGCAGGGGATGCCGCCGCCCACGCTGGCCTCGTAGTAGACATCGGCGGTGGACTTGTCGGCGGCGGCGAAGATTTCCGCGCCGTGGCCGGCCAGCAGGGCCTTGTTGGCGGTGACCACCGGCTTGCCGTTGGCCAGGGCGCGCAGCACGAACTGCTTCGCCACCCCGGTGCCGCCCACCAGCTCGACCACCACGTCGATCTCGGGGTTGTCCAGCACCTCGGAGACATCGGTCGTCAGGGAACCGGCGGGGGGAACCACGCCGCGGTCGCTCGTGATGTCCAGGTCGGCGACGCGGGCGATCACCGGCAGGATGCCGGTTCGCTCGGCGATCAGGGCACCGTTCCGGAGCAGGCACTCGACCACGCCGGCACCGACCGTGCCGAACCCGATGATCCCGATGTTCACGTTTCTCATACTGATTCCCTGTTGGGGCTGGATGGCAGACGAGGACGAAAAAAAAGCCCTTCCCGCGCTGCCGGCGGGAAGGGCCCAGTCGAAGGTGTGGACACCTAAACCCGAAGGCAAGCCTTCGAGCCTGTAATCATGATGATGGTACCGGACAGGCTCACGGGGTTCATCCTTAGTGTGCGAAACAAGCATCTCGTTCCGGTACTATACGGTATGGCCTGCGCGCTGGCAAGCGAACTGCCGTCCGGCCAGCGACATTTGCCGCCGGAAGCGTAGGGTAATGCGTTCCGGTTTCCCCACGTTTCCGTATGCGGAGGTTCAATCATGACGCGACTGCCCCCATTCATCGGGTTGCTGGCGATTTCGGCCGTGGTATGTTTTCCGCTCAACCTTCTATCTGCCGAGGAACCTGCCATGCCCCCGCGCCAGACCGTCGTCAGCATCCAGGACGAAGCCTTCCAGCTCAACGGCAAGCCGACCTACCAGGGCGTCGCCTGGCGCGGACACCGGATCGAGGGGCTGCTGCTCAACTCGCGCATGGTGCAGGGGATTTTCGACGATCGCAACCCGGAGACGGCGGCGCGCTGGGCCTACCCGGACACGGGAGTCTGGGACGCCGAGCGCAACACCCGCGAGTTTCTCGCCGCCATGCCCGAGTGGCGCGCCCACGGGCTGCTCAGCTTCACCATCAACCTCCAGGGCGGCAGTCCCGAGGGCTATTCCAAAGGCCAGCCCTGGCACAACAGCGCCTTCGAGGCCGACGGCAGTCTGCATCCGGGCCACCTGGACCGCCTGCGGCGCATCCTCGACCGGGCCGACGAGCTGGGCATGGTCCCCATCGTCGGCTTCTTCTACTTCGGCCAGGACCAGCGGCTGAGCGACGAGGCGGCCGTCGTCCGCGCCACCGAGAACGCGACCCGCTGGCTGCTCGAACAGGGCTACCGGAACGTGCTGGTCGAGGTGGACAACGAATGCAACGTCCGGGCCTACGACCACGCCATCCTCAAGCCGGACCGGGTCCACGAACTGATTGAGCGGGTCAAGGCCGTCGAGCTGGACGGGCGGCGGCTGCTGGCGGGCACCTCCTATGGCGGCGGGGCCATTCCCGGGGCCAAGGTGGTCGAAGTCTCCGACTTCATCCTCCTCCACGGCAACGGGGTGAAGGACCCCGCCCGGATCGCGCAGATGGTTGCGACCACCCGCCAACTGCCCGCCTACACGCCGAAGCCCATCCTCTTCAACGAGGACGATCATTTCGACTTCGACCGGGAAACGAACAACTTCGCCGCCGCCGTCGGGGCCTACGCCTCCTGGGGCTATTTCGACTTCCGTTTCCAGGGGGAGGCCTACCCCGAGGGCTACCAGAGCGTCCCCGTCTCCTGGGGGATCGACACCGAGCGCAAGCGCGGCTTTTTCCGCCTGCTCAAGGAAATGACCGGCCACTAGACGCACACAGGGCGCCACCGGAAACCGGCGGCGCCCTGCGCGGAAACATTCGGGGATGCGAGCTACTCGACGACCTTGGTCTTGGGCAGGCCCCAGACCTTGCTGCCGTCCTTGAAACGGCCCTCGGCCTTGAGCGCGTCGATGCGCTCGTACCGCTTCATGACGTTGCGCTTTTCAGCGGTCGCACCCTTCGTCTTCAGGCTGGGATGAATGGACATGGTAGGTTCTCCAGTTCGCTAGCAGAAAGAAAACAATCGTCCCGTAATATCCCGTCGGTTCCGGCCAATGCAAGCGGGCCGGAACCGTCGGGCCGGGGATTAGTGGCGATCCTGTCCACCTTTTTTCTTGGGCGGATAGCGCTTGTGCCCGCCCTGGGGGCGGTTGGGGCCGGAGCCGCGCCGGGCCGGGCGTCCCTTGCCCTGGTATTTGGGCTGCGGCGCGAAGAGGCGTTCGAGGCGCTCGCCGGTGACGCCGATGGTCTCGGGGCCGCTTTCGCCCTGGCGGGAGATGATGTAGCTGGCCAGCTTGCAGGCGACGGTGGCGAGGTCCATCTCCTCCTGGAGGCTCTCGACGAGAATCATGGCCTGGGGATTCGCGGGGAGCTGGCTCAGCTCCGTCGCGAGCCGGGCGCGGCGGGAGAGGCGCAACTGCTGCAGGCTGGGCACCAGGCGGTGCTCCATCTCGCCGCCGACCACATGATGGATACGGTGGAGCTGGTGGAACTCGTGCGGGTTGACCAGGGTGATGGCGATGCCCTTCTCGCCCGCCCGGCCGGTGCGCCCGATGCGGTGCACATACCCCTTCGAGTCGAAGGGGAGATGGTAGTTGATGACATGGGAGACATTGGCGACATCGAGGCCGCGGGCGGCGACGTCGGTGGCCACGAGAATGTCGATCAACCCCTTGCGGAAGCCCTGCATGACTTCGTTGCGCTGGGGCTGCTCCATGTCGCCGTGCAGGGGCTTCGTGTTGAACCCGTAGGCGCCGAGCGAGTTGCTCAGCCGGTCCACCTCGGTGCGGGTGCGGCAGAAGATGATGGCCTTCGAGGGGTCCTGCTCCTCGAGCAGGCGGACGATGGCGTCCTCGCGCTCCCACTCGTTGATGACATAGAAGAGCTGGCGGACGTTCTCGCTGGTGGCCTGGCCGGCGTGGCCTTCCTCGGTGTGGATGGTGGCCGGGTTGCGGAGAATCCGTTCGGCCAGCTCCCGGATGGGCCGGGGCATGGTGGCCGAGAACAGCAGCGTCTGACGCTCGGCCGGCAGGTGGGTGAAGATTTCCTTGATGTCGTCCAGGAAGCCCATGTCGAGCATCTCGTCGGCCTCGTCGAGCACCACGGCCTTGGGCTTCATCTTGAGCTGGCCGGACTTGAGCAGATCGAGCAGGCGGCCGGGGGTGGCGGAGAGAATCTGCACGCCCTCGGAAATCAGCTTGAGCTGCCGGGTGTAGGAATGGCCGCCGCTGATCGTGGCGGTGCGGACCCCGGCGAAACGGCCCAGGCGGAACAACTCGTCGCTCACCTGCGCGGCCAGCTCGCGGGTGGGGGCCACCACCAGCAACTGGATGCCGCCTTTGGGATCGATGCGGTCCATGATCGGCAGGCCGAAGGCGGCGGTCTTGCCGGTGCCCGTGTGGGCTTGGCCGATCACGTCCCGGCCGGCCAGAACCAACGGGATGGCCTCGGTCTGGATCGGGCTGGGAACCTTGAAGCCGGCCGCCTCGATGCCCTGCATGATGGCTTCGGTCAGGCCGAAGGATTGGAAGGAGGCGACTGGTTTCTCGTCACTGCGGGAGGGGGAACTGGTCATGATTGCGCGTTGCACTCGCTTCGCGACCGCCATCCATCGCCCGGAAGACCATAGGGGCCGTCCGGGGACCAGGCATGGCTAAGTCGCCCTGGTTGGGGTATGACATCCTCCACAGAAGGCCCCACTGGCCTTCGCCGGGAGACGTGCCCCGGAACCTGCCGCGTCTGAACGCGGGGAAAGCGATGCGGTAACCTAGTTGTCGGCTTGGATGTCGGAAGGCCATACTATGATGCGGCAACGCCAAATGGCAATCCGGCGCGGGGTTGACGCGGCCGGTTTTGCGGGCATGGTAGGGCAAAAGGGCCGCCGTCGCGGCCAGCCGTTGCGAAATCTCAGCTATGGAGGACCCAACCATGGTGGTTTTCGGATTTTCGGGCAGTCCCCGGCAGAATGCGAACACGGATCGTCTGGTGCGGGCGGTGCTGGCCGGCGCGGCGACGGCCGGGGCCGACGCCCGGTTCCTGCGCCCGCAGGACATGGACATGCGGCCCTGCCGGGCCTGTATGTGGTGCCGGGAAAACCGCGGCTGCGCCATCGGGGACGAGTTCAGCCTGCTCTGGCCCGAACTCTACGAGGCGGACGCCCTGGTGATCGGCTCGCCCGTCTACATGTGGCAGATGAGCGCCCAGACCAAGATGCTGGTGGACCGGCTCTACCCGGTGCTGAATCCGGATTTCAGCAGCCGCCTGGCCAAAAAGCCGAAGCTGGCGCTGTGCTTCACCCAGGGCCATCCCGACGGCGATTTCTTCAAGCCCTATTTCGAGCACACGGCCCAGATGCTGCGTTTCCTCGGCTTCGAGGTGCTGCCCCCCCTCGCGGCGGTGGGCACTCGCGCCCCCGACGCCATCGAGGCCCAGCCCGAGCTGCTGGAAAAGGCCCGCCGCCTGGGCCGTTCCCTGGTCGAATAGCGGCACCGCAGGCTTGACGGCGGGCGGCGGGCGGCTATGCTGGGCGGCCGTTCCTTCACGCGGAGTGTCTGCACTGTGGAAGCACCGGACATGGGATCGTTGCGGATTGCCGAGGCGCTGGACTCCCTGCGGCACAAGTCGCCGCGGGCGACGACGCTCGAGCGCCTGCGCGTGTGCCGCGAGGTCTGGGAGTCCTGCCGGGAAACGGCCCAGCCCCGCCAGCTCGGCCGGGTGGTGCGCGGCATGCTCGAACGGATCGAGACCCCGGTGGAAGCCCACGACCTGCTCCTGGGCCGCATCCGCGAGGAGATTCCCGACGGAGCGGGCGAGGCGTGGTTTCGCGAAACCCTGAAAGTCATGGGCAGGCGCCCGCCCTGTCTGCCGGACGGCGGGCACGAGACCTTCGCCTGGGAACGCCTGCTCCGCCTGGGCCTCTCCGGCCTGCATGCCGAGGCAACCTGCCGGTTGGCGAACTGCGTTCCCGAGGAACGGGATTTCCTCGCCGGGCTGGCCGAGGTGGCCGAGGGCTTCCGAATCTACGCCCGGCGCTACGGAACGGCGGCGCGGCAGGCGGGTTTGACCGCCGCGGCGGCGGCGGTCGAAGCCTTGGCCGAACGCCCGCCCGCGACCTTCCGCGAGGCCCTGCAACTGGTCTGGCTGGTCGGCCACGTCTACGCGACCATGTGCGCGGTCAACGCCACGCTGACCTTCGGGCGGCTCGACCAATGGCTCCATCCCTTCTACGCCGCCGACCTGGCGGCGGGGCGGCTTTCCCGCGCCGAGGCCGGGGATTTGATCGAGGATTTCTACTGCAAGAACAACCTCGTGCTGGGCCGGGGCGAACACCAGATGAGCGGCGGCGGCGAGTTCTGCACGGGCTGGGACCGCAATCTCTGCTACGACGCGCCGCAGTACGTGGTGCTGGGCGGAGCCCGCGCCCCGGACCGCCCGGACTTCTCGGATTTGACCGAGCTGTTCGTCGAGCGCATCGTGCCCCGCTTCGAGAATCCCTATGTGGTGATCCGCCAGCACCCGGACCTCTCCCCCCGGCTCTGGCGGCTTGTCTGCGCGAAACTGCGCGACAACGCCAGCATGATGGTCTACAACGACCGCGCCGTGATCCCCGCCATGGAACGGGCCGGATTCCGCCCCGACGAGGCGGTCGAATACACCCTGCACGGCTGCAACTGGCCGGATGTGCCGCCCGCGCAATGCGGCCAGGGCACCCATTGGCATTCGCTGCCCGCCACTCTCCTGCAAGCCTGCGCCGGGCTGGAGGAGGCGACGGACATGGACGCCGTCTATGCCGCCTTCGCCGCCGTCTACCGGGAAAACGAGACCCGCGAACTGGCCGCCCATATTCGCCAGTTCGAACAGCGCTGCGCCCAGCCGACCAGCCCGCTGGCGGTGGACGACCTGTTTCTGGAGGGTCCGCTCGAACGGGGCCGGGACAAGCGGCACGGCGGCGTTCGCCATCCCACCTTCGTGACCACCTTCGCCGGTCTGGCGACGGCGGTGGACTCGCTGGCCGCCATCGAGCAGGTGGTCTTCCTCCGCCGGGTCGTTTCGTGGCGCGATTTCCGCGCCGCCCTGGCGGCGGATTTCGCCGGTTGGGAAGCCCTCCGCGCCGCCTGCCGGAACGCGCCGAAATTCGGTTGCGGCAAGGACTGCGCCGACGCCCATGCCGTGCGCCTAACGGCCCTCCTGCATGCCGTGCTGGACGAACTCGAACCCCTGCTCGCCCCGGTCGGCGGCAAGCTCTTCCGCTGTGTCGAGACCGACATGCAGCATCTGAATCTGGGGAAATCCCTGGGGGCGACCCCGGACGGGCGCCGGGCCGGGGCACCCGTCAGCGAAAACAGCTCGCCCAGCGTGGGCGCCAGCGTGGCGGGCCTGACCGCCATGTTCCGCTCCCTCGCCAAACTGCCCTTCGACCGCTGCCATTCCGGCGCGCTGAACGTGCGCCTCCAGCCGGCGGCCTTCGCGGGCGACGCCGGCATCGACCGTCTGGCGGCTCTGCTCCTGGCC
>LVAZ01000602.1 GCA_001603055.1 Victivallales bacterium Lenti_02 | reverse complement strand
ACTTCGGCGACGTGAAATGGCGCGCCAAACTGCGCCCCTACCGCGCCGACGCGACCAAAGGCATGGTGGCGGAATAGCCGGAGTCGTCAGTCGTCAGTGGCTGGGAAGATGGACGGGATGGACGGGATGGACGCTGAAAAGCCGGTGATGTACCCGCATTTTCTTCATACTTCATACTTCATACTTTCCCCGTGCGGAAGCCTCAGTCGGCGTATTTGTCGAAGCTGCTGTCCTGGGGCTGAATCTCGTCGATGGTCCGTTGCGGGAGGTGGGGCAGCGCGTTGTCCGCGTTGGCGAGAATGCCCACCGGCATGTCGCGGGGATCGGGCAGAAAGGCGATCTGGTCCACCGCCACATCGTCTTCCGAACCGAACAGTTCGAAGAGGAATTCGCCTTCGGGAAGAACGAAGCTGTGGTTCGGGTGGACATCCACCCAGTGCCAGCGGTCGAAAATCGCGTCCTCGACCGTGACCGGCGGGCCGCCGTCCACGCTGGCGAGAACGGAATTCGCGCAGCCTCCCCCCCAGCGCACCCGCAGCCAGAGCTTCCAGCGCCCCGCCGCCGGGGAAACCAGCCGGTAGCTCGCCCGCGCCGTCTGCCCCTTGGTGCCGAGCGGCAGATAGACCACCCGGTTGCCGCCCGCATCCGCCTCGGGCACAATCTGCCAGACCGGATCGAGAGTGTCGGCGTCCTCGGCCTCCACCCAGATTCGTTCCCGCGTGGCGGGGAGTTCGGCGCTGGGAACCGCTTCGGCGGCGCGGTTCGGCCACAGCATGCCCAGCCCCACCGCCACAGCCAGCACCGCCGCCTGTTCGGCCAGACTGCGCCAGTTGCCCGCCTTGCCGTCGCGCCAGGCGCAACCGAGGAGGATTCCGGTCAATGGTCCCAGCCCCTTCCCCAGCAAACCGGTGCAGCAGCCCAGCGCCAGCAGGCCCGCCAGGGCAGCGGTCAGCCCGTCCTCCGGGGGCAACCGTCTGGCCCGGGCGAGCGCCACCAGCAAAAAACCGGCGAACAGCAAGGCGGCCACGCCGCCGGACTCGACCGCGAACAAGAGAAACTGGCCGTTGCTGTCGCGCCGCACCCGATCCTGCTCGGGGCGAGGAAGTTCAGCCTCGATCCGCGCGCGGCGGATGCTGTCCCGATAGGTTCCCGGCCCCCAGCCGAGCCATCGTTTCGCCAGGGAATCGCAGGCGGCGGCGTGCTCGACCAGCAGGCGCTTCGGCTGCCAGCCCGCCTCGGTCCGCACATAGGGATTAACCCAGTCCAGGCTCGACGGTCCCGGCCGGAGAACGACGCAGAGCGCAATCGCCAGCCCGGCCAGAACGCGGCGCATGGGCGTTCCCATTCCCGCCAGAGCCAGCCCCGCCAGCACGGCCAGCAGGGGCAGCGGCCGCACCGTCCACGCCGCCAGCGCCAGCAGAATCAGCCGCCAGCCCAGGCGCTTCCCCCGCGCCAGAGCGAACGGCAGGGTCAGACAAACCAGCGCCCCGTAGTGCAACTGGCTGTTCTGGAATCCCAGCACCAGCTCCTCGGCCAAATCCGGCCCCGCCCCTCCGGCTCCATAGGCGGGACCGTGCAGGAAGGCCGCCAAAGCCGCCGCCGCACCCGGCCAGAGAAGCTGCCAGACGCCCGCGGCCACATTCGCGCCGAGCGCCCAGCCGAGCCAGTCCCCGAGGCGCGCGCGGTTGCGCTCGCTCAGGTCCCGGCCCCCATACCAACCGCCGACCAGCAACACCGCCCATTGCAGCCATTGACGCAGGGCCCCAGCCCGCTGCTCCGCGCATGCCATACTCAGCGCGGAGAGGGCCAGAAAACTGACCAGCAGCCAGGGCAAAACGGCAATCTGCCGGGTTTTCGCCTGCCGCCAGAGGGACACGACCGCCAGCAGAGCCAAGCCAAGCAGCCCCGGCCCGAGTCCCCGCCAGGTCCACGGGCAGGCCACGCCGAGGACCAGCAAGGCCAAACCTGCCAACTGGATACGCTCGCCGGAAGCTGCCGTTGTCTGCGCCATAGCCGAATCCATGCTGGTCCCGAATCCTGCCGTTCCCGCCTGGCAGAAGCCAGGCCCCACACTATCTTGCCGGATTCCAACCGGCGCAACCCAGGAGACCCGGCGCGTGAAAACCTACCAAATCGGCCTGCTCGGCTTCGGCTTCATCGGCAAAGTCCACGCCTACTGCCACCACAATCTGCCCTATTTCTACGACCCCCTGCCCTTCCGCACCCGGATTGCCCGCGTCTGCACCGGCCGCCCCGAGACCGCCGAGACCGCCCGCCAGTTCCTCGGCGCCGATCTCGGCACCACCGACTACCGGGACATCACCGAGAATCCGGACATCGACATCGTCCACATCTGCTCGCCCAACCACCAGCACCGGGACGCCCTGCTTTCCGCCCTCGCGGCCGGCAAGGACATCTACTGCGACAAGCCGGTGGTGGCCAGCCTCGCCGAAGCCGCCGACATCGAAGCCGCCCTGCACGGCTACAACGGCATCAGCCAGGTGACCTTCCAGCTCCGCTTCTTCCCCGCCGCCCTCCACGCCCGCGAGCTGATCCAGTCGGGCCGTCTGGGCCGGATTCTCCAGTTCCGCGCCGCCTTCCTCCACGCGGGCAGCGCCAGCCCCGAGGCCCCGCTCAAGTGGAAACTCTCGGCGGCGGCGGGCGGCGGCGTGGTCGCCGACCTCGGTTCCCACGCCCTCGACATGGTCCACAACCTGCTCGGCGACGTGTCCCAAATCCAGGCCGCCACCGCCATCGCCTACCCCGACCGGCCCGCCGCGGGCAATCCCGGCCAGCGCGTCCCGGTGGACGCCGAAGACCTCATGCTGGTCAACGCCCGCCTGGCCAGCGGCGCCCTCGGCACCATCGAGGCCACCAAACTGGCCACCGGCAGCGAGGACGAATTCCGCATCGAAATCCACGGGGCCAAGGGCGCGCTCCGCTTCAACAGCATGCAGGCCCACTGGCTGGACTACTACGACGGCACGGCCGACGACGCCTCCTACGGCGGCGTCCGCGGCTGGACCCGGATCGACTGCGGCCAGCGCTATCCCGCCCCCGCCGCCCTGCTCCCCGGCAAGGCCAGCATCGGCTGGATTCGCTCCCATGTCCACTGCCTCTACAGCTTCATGGACGCCGTCCACCACCGCCGCCCCGCCCAGCCCGACCTCGCCCACGGCCTCCGCGTCCAGACCCTGATGGACGCCGTCCACCGCGCCGCCCGCAGCGGCGGCTGGGCGGACTGCGAATAGATTCCCGGAGGGAGACTTCCCTTTGTCATTTCCGGGTTGACGGCGGCGGCGACAGGGCACAGAGTATGGCATGTCCTCCCAGAGAGACCCGTTTCCCGATGTTCCAGCGCAACCAGTCACCGTTCCGGACCGACTCCATGATCGGCGGAACCCCAGCAGCGAGAGACTAGCATGAACCGGAAACTACGCATGGGCATGATCGGCGGCGGGCGCGGGGCCTTCATCGGCAGCGTCCACCGGATGGCGGCGGCACTCGACGGCAAGATCGAGCTGGTGGCGGGCTGCTTCTCCGCCGACCCCGAGAAATCGAAGCAGTCGGGCGCCGACCTCTTTCTCGACCCGGCCCGGGTCTACGGCACCTACCAGGAGATGATCGCCAAGGAAGCCGCCATGCCCGCCGAAAAGCGGCTGGACTTCGTCTCCATCGTCACCCGCAACAACACCCACGTCGAGATCGCCACCGCCCTGCTCAAGGCCGGTTTCCATGTGATCTGCGACAAGCCCGTCTCCTTCAGCCTCGAACAGGCCCTCGAACTGCGCGAGACCGTGCGCAAAAGCGGCAAAATCTTCGCCCTCACCCACAACTACACCGGCTACCCGATGGTCAAGGAGGCCCGCGAGTGGGTCCGCCAGGGCAAGCTGGGCGACCTCATGAAGGTGGTGGTCGAGTATCCCCAGGGCTACGCCATCACCGCCCTCTACGACCAGGCCGACGGCGCCATCTCCAACTGGCGCATGGACCCCAACGTGGCCGGCGTCTCGAACTGCATGGCCGACATCGGCACCCATGCCGAAAACCTCGTCCGCTACATCACCGGCCTGCAGATCGACAAGATGTGCGCCGACCTGCACGCCTACATCCCCGGCCGCCCGCTCGACGACGACGGCATGGCCCTGGTCCGCTACCGGGGCGGCGCCCGCGGCATCATCTACGCCAGCCAGGTCTCGAACGGCGACGAGAACAACCTCAACGTCCGCGTCTACGGCACCATCGCCAGCCTCGAATGGCACCAGGAGAACCCGAACGAGCTGATTATCAAACAGGTGGACAAGCCCGTGCAGGTTCTGCGCCGGGGCAACGTCTACCTCACCGAGACCGCGCGGCACTACTCGCGCACCCCCTTCGCCCACCCCGAGGGCTTCATCGAGGCCTTCGCCAACGTCTACCTCGCCGCCGCCGAAGCCATCGCCGACGCCGCCGACGGCAAGCCCGCCAAGGCGGACTACGGCTTCCCCACCATCGACGACGGCGTCATCGGCATGGCCTTCATCGAGACCTGCGTGAAGAGTTCCCAGGCCGAGGACAAGTGGGTCAAATTCCCCGACGTCTACTAGGCTTCCCCCCCACGCCCCGCCGCACTCCGGCGGGGCGTTTTCGCGTTTCCGGCTGGTATCGCGGCCCCTTCTCCCTATGGTATGGGCTTGCCGCTCGCCACCGGAGCGGGGGTGCCGAGAACATTCCAGAACGCGCATTGCGGAGGCGACTTCCCATGGTAAAGATCGCGATCATCGGCGGTTCCGGGCTTGAAGACCCGAACATCCTCCAGGACGCCCGGACCGTCAGCGTCACCACTCCCTACGGCCCGCCGAGTTCCCCCTTCGTCTGCGGCCGCATCGGCGGGATCGAGGTCGCCATCCTCGCCC
>LVAZ01000601.1 GCA_001603055.1 Victivallales bacterium Lenti_02 | reverse complement strand
CGCCTTCCCGGCGGAGTTCGCCGGCGCTCTCGATGTGCCCGACCAGCCCCTGCGGATTTCGACCTGGCGCAAGTTCATCGGCCTGCTCGGCAGTCTGACCGTCTGGCAGGGCGTGCCTGCGGAGACGGAGATCGCGGGGGAATGGCAGGCGGGCGAAGCGACCCGCCGCGAGGCCACCTTCACCGCCGTCCCCCTGCCCAAACCCACCTATTCCGTGCCCCTGCCCACGGGCGAGCGGCAGACCATGTGGGATTTGGCGGCTCTCGCCGAGCCGCCGGTCGTCCACCCCGCGCCCGATTTCGCCGCCGAGGAGACGGCGGAGGTGAAGGCGCTGTTCTACGAGAGCGTTCCCTACGAGGGCAAACCGACCCGCGTCTTCGCCTGGTACGGGGCTCCGGCGGGCCGCGAGGGCAGGGTGCCCGCCATGGTCCTCGTCCACGGCGGCGGCGGCACCGCCTTCAAAAGCTGGGTCGAAACCTGGGTCGGGCGCGGCTACGCCGCCCTGGCCATGGACACGGCCGGCGGCATTCCCCGTCGCCCCGAGGGCGAGACCAAAGGCTGGCAGCGCCATGAATTCAGCGGCCCCAACGGCTGGGGGGACTACGGCAACATCGACAAGCCCGTCACCGACCACTGGGCCTACCACGCGGTGACCGCCGTGGTCCTCGGCCATTCCCTCCTGCGCAGCCTGCCCGAGGTGGACCCCGAGCAGATCGGGATCACCGGCATTTCCTGGGGCGGCTACCTGACCAACATCGTGGCCGGGGTCGATTCCCGGCTCCGCTTCGCCAGCCCCGTCTACGGCTGTGGCTTTCTCGGCGAGAACTCCGCCTGGGTCGGCCGGATGCAGGCGATGGAACACGAAAAAGCCCTGAAGCTGCTGCGCCTCTGGGACCCCAGCCAGTACGTGGTTTACGCCTCCATGCCCATGCTCTTCTGCAACGGCACCAACGATCAATTTTTCCCATTGGACTCCTGGCAGAAGACCTACCGCGCGACCAAAATTCCCCGCGCCCTGGCCTGTCGGGTGCGCATGGTCCACAGCCATCCCCCCCAGGGCGACCCGCCCGAAATCACCGCCTACGCCGACCATTTCCTGCGCGGTGCCCCCGCGCCGCTGCGGGTGACGGGCCAGGGCCGCGAAGACCGTCTGGTCTGGGCCGAATTCGCCGGCGAAGCGGTCCGCGCCGAGCTGTGCTACACCACCGCCACCGGCAACTGGGAGAAACGGCGCTGGGAGCAGGTCCCCGTCGTCATCGCGGGCAACCGGGCCAGCGTCACCCTGCCCGAGGACACCACCGTCTATTTCCTCAATCTGATCGACGGGCAGGACCGCATCGCCAGTAGCGAGCACGAGGAACTCCCGCCGAAGTGAGACTTCCCCCGGTGCGCGCGTGGCTGGACATGACGGGGTCGGCCATGCACATTAGGGAGGTTCGGCTCCGGTCTCGGGCCACCGGGCGCGAGGAGCGTTCCATCTTTCCACCAAGGATGCACCTTCCATGAGAATTCCGCGCAGTCTGATTCTCGGTCTTGCCGCCTCGGCCGCCTCGTTGGTGGCCGCTCCCGACTATCCCTTGCGCGATGCCGTCGAGTTCACCGCGCGCGGCGGCATGCCGAATTTCCTGGCCAAGGTCAAGGCGGGGAAAGAGGTGAAGATCGCCTATCTGGGCGGCAGCATCACGGCCCAGAACGGCTGGCGGCCGCTCACCCTGAATTGGTTCCGCGAGCAGTTCCCGGAGGCCAAGATCGAGCAGATTCACGCGGCCATCGGCGGCACCGGCTCGGACCTCGGCGTGTTCCGTCTGCGCAAAGATGTGCTGGACAAGCAGCCCGACCTGCTGTTCGTCGAGTTCGCGGTCAACGACGGCGGGGCGGCGCCCGAGCGGATCGTGAAGAGCATGGAGGGAATTGTCCGGCAGACCTGGGCGGCCGATCCGGAATTGGACATCTGCTTTGTCTACACTGCCACCGAGGGGATGCTGGGCGATTTGCAGGGCGGCAAGTTCCCCCGCGCGGCCAGCGTGATGGAGGGCATCGCCGACCACTATGCCATCCCCTCGATCCACATGTGCCTCCAGGCGGCGCGGATGGTGCCGGAAGGCAAGGTCGTCTTCAAGGCGCAGAAGAGCGCCGAGGAACGCAAGGCCGCCATGGCCGAAGGCGTCTACTACTTCTCCGGCGACGGGGTTCACCCCTACGAGGACAGCGGCCATATCCTCTATCTCGAAGCGGTGGCGCGGAGCATGCCCGCCATCTTCGCCCAGGGCGCGCCCGGCAAGCATGAACCGCCCGCCCCGCTGGACGCGGAAAACTGGGAGATGGCCCGGATGGTCCCCTTCGGCGAGGCCACGCTCTCGCCCGAATGGAAGCTGCTCGATCCGGAGCAGCACGATCTGGCCAAGCGCTTCCGGGGCAATCTCCCCCAGCTCTGGATGGCGGAGACGCCGGGGGCCAGCGCCACCTTCCGGGTGAAGGGCTCGACCGTCCGTGTCTTCGACCTCGTCGGCCCCACCTGCGGCAGCCTCGACGTTACCGTCGACGGGGAAGCCAAGGGCACGCGGAACCGCTTCGACGCCTACTGCACCTACTACCGGCTCCAGCAGCTCGGCGTGGTCGAGGGGCTGGATCCGGACCAGGTCCATACCATCACCGTCACGATCCGCGAGGAGGAGCCGGACAAGCGCAGGATTCTCGAGGGCCGCGCCGAGCCGAACGCCAAGGTGCTGGCTCTGGACGACGAGGCTTTCGCCAAGCAGTTCACGGGCCGGCAGTGGTTCGCCGGCTATATCCTGTACCTCGGCGAATTCGTCAAGGAATGATGGTGGCTGAACCGGGAGAGCGATCATGAGGAAACGCAGGCTGCTTATTCTGGCTCTGCTGTGCGGTTGCGGGCTGTTCGCCGCCAGCCGGGACTTCGTCCTGACTCTGCAGTTGACCAATTCCCATCTGGGCCAGATTTTTCTTGGCTGCCAGCAGGGGGCGACCGACGGGTTCGACCGGAGTCTCGATGATCTGGCGCCGCCGCCCGGCATTCAGACTGGCTACGCGGGATTCATTTCCACGCTGGGCAACACCTTGCTCTACAAGGATATCAAGGCCCACGGCGACCTCAAGGAATGGCGGATTAGCCTGGAGGTCTTCGAGGGCAAACCCTTGCGGATTTCCTGGCGTCCCGACCAGCTTCCCCGCTTCTACAAGCTGGTTCTGGTCACCGCCGACGGCGAGGTGGACATGGCGGCGGTCAAGCAGGCGGAATTCACCGAGAGCCAGGTGATCGCCATTGTGGGGACGGTCGATTTGGTGGCCGTTGCCGCCGCCGAGGCGGCCGAGGCCGCTGCCGTCAAGCCGCCGGCGCCGTCGGAAGCGGCGCCGGCCGAGGAGGCGCCGCCCGTCGCTCCCAAGGTTTCCCCCAAGGCGGAGGAACCTGTTGCGGTATCCGAACCCCCGTCGCCCCCCGAGCCGAATCCCGGCCATCGTGTCACCGGCGGCGTCAGCACCCTGATTCTGACCATGGGCGGCTTGCTGCTGCTGGTGGTGATTTTCGCCGCCGTGCGGCGGCAGTAGAACGGGACGAACATGGAACGCAACGCCGTCATTTTCGGGGCCGGGAACATCGGACGCGGTTTCATCGGCCAGCTTTTCTGCGAGTCCGGCTACCGGGTCACCTTCGTGGACGTGGACGAGGCGCTGGTGAAGGCGCTGAACGAACGCGGCGAATACCGGCTGCAGACGGTGTTCCACGAGGATGTTCACGACTATCGGATCGGTCCGGTCCTCGCCGTCCATGGCCGCGACTTGGAGGCGGTTGCCGCCGCTGTGGCGCAGGCCGACTTGGCGGCGACGGCCGTGGGGGCGGGGGCCTTGCCCCACATCGCCGGCGGACTTGCCGCCGGTTTGGCCAAGCGCGCCGCCGCCGGTTCGCCGCCGCTCGATATTCTGCTCTGCGAGAATCTCAAGGGGGCGGCGGGCATTCTGCGCGGACTGGTTGCCGAGCGCATCGCTCCCGAGGCGGGGGACTATCTTCGCCAGCGGGTCGGTTTTGTGGATACCGTGATCGGGCGGATGGTGCCCATGCCCACGCCGGAGATGCGCGCCGCCGACGTGAGCTTCATCCGGGTGGAACCCTACAAGGAACTGCCCGTCGATCATGCCGGTTTCGTCGGCCCCGTGCCCGAGATCGTCGCCCTCGAAGCCCACGACAATTTCGCGCTCTACACCGCCCGCAAGCTGTACATCCACAATTGCGGGCATGCTTTGCTCGCCTATTTCGGCTATCCGCGCGGCTATGAATACGGCTACGAGGCCATGCGCGATCCCGAGGTGCGCCGGATGCTCGATGGCGGCCTGAGCGAGAGCGTGGCGGGCATCGCCGCCCGGTTCCAGGCCGACCGCGCCTGGCTCCAGGCCCATGTGGACGACCTGATGGGGCGTTTTGCCAATCAACTGCTGGCCGACACCCTGTTCCGGCTGGGCCGCGATCCCCTGCGCAAGCTCGATCCCTCCGACCGTCTGGTCGGGGCCGCCCGTCTAGTCGAGGCAACCCTCGGTCCGCCGGAGTATCTAGCCTGGGGGATTGCCGCCGCCCTGGCTTTCGCCGCCCCGGACGATCCGGTGGCCGTCGCCCTCCGGCAGCGGCTTGCCGAACAGGGGCCGGAAGCGGTTCTCCAGGGGCTTTGCCGCATCGAGCCGGGCACCGAGCTGGGTCGGCGCATTCTTGCCGCCTATGGCCGGTTGCAGGCCAATCCCCGCGATCTCCCCTAGCTGTCCCGGAGGTGTGGTATGGAGATGACCTCCCGCGAGCGCATGCTGGTGGCCCTGGCCAACGGGCGTCCGGACCGTCTGCCCTGCCAGGTCCACGGCTGGATGAGCTATTACCTGGAAACCTATCTGGGCGGCATGGACTGGTACCAGGCCTACGAGCGGTTCGGGATGGACTACGCCATCTATGTGAGTCCCCGCTACCGCTATGCCGAACGGGAGCAGGCGGACTGGCGGGTGGAGACCACCGATCTCGGCTGCGACCGCGACGGCAACCACGCCTGGCGGCAGACCATCACCACTCCCGAGGGGCAGCTCGCCTCCGCCGGAGCCCGCAACCGTTTCACCGCCTGGACCACCGAGCATCTGGTGAAGACCACGCGCGACTTCGAGCTGTGGGACCGCTATTGCCCGCTCCCCGTCGCCGCCGATTTCACCGACATCCAGACCGCGCGGGACCGGCTGGGCGACCGGGGCATTGTCCGCTCCCATCCCTTCAGCCCCGGCCAGGGCAGCCCCTGGCAGAGCTTCTGCACGATGATCGGCACCCAGGAGGCGATTTATCTGGCCATGGACGAGCCCGACTGGCTTCATGCCGCTCTCCGGGCCATTCTTCGGCGCACCCTGCGCGTCACCGAGATGTGGCAGGGGACCCCGGCCGACATGGTCGAGATCGGCGGCGGCGCGGGCTCGAGCACCGTCATCAGCCCGAAGCTGTTCCGCGAATTCTGCCTGCCCTACGACCGGGAGCAGGTCGCCGCCCTGCACGAGGCGGGGGTCAAGGTGGTCTACCACCTCTGCGGCGGACTCATGCCTATGCTCGAACTGGTGGTGGAAACCGGGGCCGACGGTCTCGAGACCATGACTCCGCCCGCGATGGGCGGGGACTGCGACCTCGCCGAGGCCTCCCGCCGGGTCGGGGACCGGCTGTTCTTCATCGGCGGATTCGACCAGAACGCCGGATTCGAGCGGGGCACGCCGGAAGCCGCCCGGCGGCAGGTGCTGGAGTGCTTCGCCGCCACCCGCGACCACGCGGGCTACATCCTGGCCCCCTCCGACCACTTCTTCCACGGCGACCCCGCCTGTCTCCAGGCCTTTGCCGACGCCGCCCGCGAATGCCGGTATTGAGGCGACCGTTCCGGGCCGGGTGGCGGGGAGGGCTCCGCAACCTTACATTACTGGTCCGTCCCAAGTTGCTGGCAGGTCTGCGGGTTGCGCGGTGTCTGTCGGACGGCGAAACGGCGACACGACAACGGAGACATGCGATGAAAAGCGCCTACGAACTGGCCATGGAACGTCTGGGCGGCACCCCCTTGCAGAATTACACGGCGGAGCAGAAAGAGCAGTTGGCCGAGGTTGACCGCAAGTACGACGCGCGGGTGGCCCAGCTCCGTTTGCAGTCCCGCCCCGAGAGCGATCCGGAGGCCGCGCGGCAGGCCCAGGCGCGGATGGCCACCGAAATCGCCTCCCTCGAGGAACGGCGGAAACAGGAAAAGGACGAGCTGCGCAAGCGGTTCGCGGCGGAATAGACTTATGTTTGTCGACCAGGCGAAGGTGTTTGTCCAGGGCGGAGCGGGCGGCGACGGCTGCGCGAGTTTCCGCCGGGAGCGGTTTGTGCCGAAAGGCGGGCCGGACGGTGGCGACGGCGGCCTCGGCGGCTCGGTTATCTTCCGGGTTACCGAAGGCGAGCAGAGCCTGGTCAATCTGCGTTTCCAGCAGCATTGGCGGGCCGAACGGGGGGGGCACGGCAAGGGCAAGGACCAGCATGGCCACCGGGGCGCGGACTGCGTGGTGGAGGTGCCTGTCGGCACCATGGTGTGGGATGTGGAGACGGACGAGCTGCTGGCCGACCTGACCGAGCCGGGCCAGGATTTCGTCGTGGCGGCCGGCGGCCGCGGCGGCCGGGGCAATTCCCGCTACGTTTCCTCGACCAACCGGGCACCGACGAAATGCACGCCGGGGAAGCCGGGCGAGGAGCGCTGGCTCCGCGCGGTGATGAAGACCGTCGCCGACGTGGGGCTGGTAGGGTATCCGAACGCGGGCAAGTCCACCCTCATCACGGCCATTTCCGACGCCCATCCGAAAACCGCCCCCTATCCCTTCACCACCCTCCACCCCAATGTGGGCGTGGTGCTGTTCGACGATTTCTTCCGCTTCACGGTGGCGGACATTCCGGGGCTGATCGACGGGGCGCACGAGAACGTGGGCCTGGGCCATGCTTTCCTGCGGCACATCGAGCGCTGCCATGTGCTGGCCTTTGTGCTCGACATGGGCGGCGTGGACGGGCGAGACCCCCTGGAGGATCTGAAGCATCTGCGGGCCGAGCTGGAGATGTACCAGGAAGGACTCAGCGACCGTCCCTCCATCATCGTCGCCAACAAAATGGATTTGGAAGAGGCCGCCACCAACCTGGAACGCCTGCGCGCTGCCGAACCCTACCCGATTGTCCCGGTCAGCGCCGAAATCGAGGAAAACACGGTCGAGGTGGTCCGGGTGCTGCGTCCGCTGGTGACGGAACTACGCCAGCGCGAGGCCGAGCGGAAACGGCTGGAGCGGGAGGCGAAAACACCCCCGGCCCCGCCGCCGGTCCTGACGGACAGCGAGGAGCCCGAGTCCGAATAACGCCGCGCCTAGTGGGCGTAGACCCGCTTCGTGTCCTGCTTGGCCCGCCACTGCTCCTGGGTCAGGACATAGTGGTGCATGGCCATTTCGCTGGCCTGGCGCTCGTTCCACTCGATTTCCTTGTGGTGGAGCTGGAAACCGCTGGCCGCGATGGCCTCGATGGCGATTTCGTTCTCCTCCCAGACGGCGGTCTCGATCCAGTCTGCGGCGAGTTCCCCGAACACGTAGGGCAGGAGGAGGTTGCGGGCGTCCAGATTGTAACCTTTGCGCCAGTAGGGCCGGGCGAAGCGGTTGCCTTCGCCCGCGACCCGGGCCCCGTCCCGGTCCTCCAGACAGAGGAAAAACCGCCCGACCACGCGGTTGCTGGAGTTCTCCACCACCATCCAGGTGGAAATCAGGGGCAGCGTGAGAATCCGCTCCAGTTCCTCGCGGGCGTCCTCGACCGAGGTCAGGGAGAAATCGCTGCCTCCGGCCGGCATGTCCGGGTCCAGATTGAGCGTGAAATAATCCCGCGCGTCCTCCTCCGGCTTGGGGGGACGCAGGGTGATCCTGTTCGCCTGGAATACAGGAATGGGCCGAGGCATGGGTATGCGAGGCATAGTATCCTCCCGGAACAAACAACACGCCCGGAACATGAAAACACCATTACTTCAATCAAACCCCTTAATTAAGCATGAATTTGGCTTCTGGCAAGATAGAAACATTTGGATGGTAAAACCGGCGGTGGAGGGGGAGAGTTTTTCCCCGCCTGCGGGGTCTTGCGCAGCGCCTCTGCGCGTGCTAGGATAGCGCACCCCGGCGGGACTGCGGTTCCCCGGAAACTATGCATGGCCGGCCTGCCGGGTGGTGGCAGGCATGGGAACAGGCACCCGAACACGGAGCAAGACGATGGGCGGAACTGGCATGGCGAAACTGGCGGCGACACTTCTCCTGGCGGCGGCGGCTTTTCCGGCCTGCGCTCTCGAGTTGCATGTGGCGGTGGACGGGAACGATGCCAACGACGGCAGCGCCGGGGCTCCGTTCGCCAGCCTCGAACGGGCGCGGGACGCCATCCGGGCCTTGAAAACCGGGGCCGGGCTTCCCGAGGGCGGAGTCGTCGTGCGGGTTCACCAGGGCGTCTACCATCGCCAGGGCACCTTCGCGCTCGCGGCGGAGGATGGCGGGACGGCGGCGGCGCCCGTCGTCTATCGCGGGGACGGGCCGGAGGGCGGCGAGACGCGCCTCCTGGGAGGTGTGCGGCTGACGGAGTCGTCCTTCAAGCCGGTGACGGACCCCGCCATTCTGGAACGTCTCGACGAGGCGGCGCGGGGCCAAGTCGTGCAGGCGGACCTGCGGGAAATGGGCATCACCGATCCCGGCAAGTACCCGATTCGCTTCCGGGGGGCGGCGGCGGTGCCGGAAGTCTTTTTCCAGAACCGGCGCATGCAGATCGCCCGCTGGCCCAACGAGGACTGGACCACAGTCGAGAAGGTGATCGAGCGCGGGGCGCGCCCCCGGGACCGGGGTTCCAATGTAGCGGTGGGGGCGGCCCCCACCACGCCGGGGCAGGACTCGAATTGGGATCGCCCCGGCACCATCCAGTACCAGGGCGACCGCCCCGGCCGCTGGAACGTCGAGCGCGGCGTCTGGCTCAACGGCTACTGGTGCTATGACTGGTACGACGAGGCGCTGAAGGTGAAGAGCATCGACCTCGAAAAGCGCCACATCACCTTCGAGATCGCCCATTTCTACGGCATCGGCGGCGGCAACCCCGGGCCGCGCCGGTTCTACGCCTTCAATCTGCTCGAGGAGCTGGACCAGCCCGGCGAGTACTATCTGGACCCCGACACGCTCATCCTGTATTTCTGGCCTCCCGCGCCGCTGGGCGAGGAGGGTGTGCTGGTCTCGACTCTCGGCGAGCCGCTGGTTTCGCTTCGGGACGTCTCCCATGTCACGCTGCGGGGATTGATCCTCGAAGCCTGCCAGGGCACCGCGCTGACGGTCGACGATGGCCGGGAGGTGAGAATCCAGGCCTGCACGGTGCGCAACACCGGCACCACGGGCATCACGGTCAACGGCGGCGAGCGGCATCTGGTCGAGGGCTGCGACATTCACGACACGGGCACGCTCGGGCTGGTGCTGACCGGCGGCGACCGCCCGACCCTGACCCCGGCGGGGCACGAGGCGCGCAACAATCACATCTACCGCTTCGGGCGGCGGCAGCGCACCTACGCCTCCGGCATCCAGCTCGGCGGCGTGGGCAACCGGCTGGCCCACAATCTGCTGCACGACGCGCCCCATCAGGCCATCGGCATGGCGGGCAACGACCACATCGTCGAGTTCAACGAAGTCCATCATGTCATCATGGAGACGGACGATTGCGGGGCGCTCTACACCGGGCGCAACCCCTCGAACCGGGGCAGCATCATCCGCTACAACTTCTGGCACCATCTGGGCACCCCGCTCGGGCATGGCAACGCCGCCATCTACTTCGACGACGGCGACGGCGGACAGACGGTTTTCGGCAACGTCTTCCTCCGCACCGGCCAGCCCAGCTACAGCAATTTCGGCGCGGTCTTCAATCATGGCGGGCACGGGAACTGGATCGACAACAACGTCTTCGTCGAGTGCCGCCGGGCGGTGGGCGCGTCGCCGTGGGGCGAGAGCCGCTGGATCAGCATGCTCAAGGGCGACCTCTGGCAGACCCGTCTGCTCAAGGAGGTGGACATCACCAAGCCCCCCTTCACCGAGCGCTACCCGGAACTGGTCGGCTACTTCGAGCCCGAGGGGAAACCGCGGGTGAACCTGGCCCGGCGCAACGTGGTGGCCATGTGCGGGGAGGTGGCGAAGGGCAACTATGTCGAGGAGAACAACTGGGTGACCGGCGAGGACCCGGGGTTCGTGGATGCCGCCGCCGGGAATTTCGCCCTGCGCGAGGATGCCCCCGTGTTCCGGGAGATTCCCGGTTTCGAGCCGATTCCCTTCGCCCGCATCGGGCTGTACCGGGACGAGCTGCGGCCCAGCCTGCCGGCTCGCGAGTGGAGCTACGCCCCGCCTGCCCAGGCCGCCGCTCCGG
>LVAZ01000600.1 GCA_001603055.1 Victivallales bacterium Lenti_02 | reverse complement strand
CCTCAAGCTCGCTCCCGCCGCCGCCAACATGTTGCCGATCATGGAGCTGGTCCGCCGCCGTCTGGTCGAGCGTCCGCCCGAGGAAACGGACGAGGTGCCCGAGGGGCTCGGGCGGCTGCTTTTCGAGCGTCGCCGGTCGAAGGCGGGGGGGGTGCTACTGATCCTTTTGGGCATTCCCCTGAGCCTGGTGGGGATTGGCGTGCTGCTGATGCTGTACGGCAAGGGGATGCTGGGCGGGTATTTCCGCTGCCACGAGCGGGGCGTGCGCCTGCGCGACTGGCGCGGGGAGAAACGCCTGCTCTACACGGACGTGGCCGGTTTCACCTACAGCGGCACCCGCATGTATGTCAACGGGGCCTACGTCGGCACGACCCTGAAGATGAAATTCCAGACCGACGATCCCAAGGCGATTCCCCCGATCACCTACTCCACCACCGTGGTGAACGCGGACGCGGATCTGGATGCCTTGCGCGACCGCATCGCCGCCGTCGTCGCCCAGCGCCTGCTCCGCCAGTATGCCGAAACCGGCGCGTTCCCCTGGGGAAAGGATTTGGCGGTGACCAAGACCGGCGTCCGCTATCGCAAGGGCTGGTTCTTCGGCAAGAAAAAACCCAAGGAACTGCCATTCGAGGAGTATGGTATGGTGGACGTTGCCGATGGCTCGTTCCGCCTCTACGCCAAGGACACCAAGAAACCGCTGTACAATTGTCCCGTGTCCCAACCGAACTTTTTTCCCGGGCTTTTCGCCTTCCTCCAGCTCGTCACGCCCGCTGCCGAACCGTCTGCCGAACCTCGGAGTCCCGCATGACATTTGCCGCCCGCGCCACCGCCCTCTGCCTCCTCGCCGCCGCCGTTCTCGCCGCCGACTGGCCGGACTTCCGCGCCCGCGGGGGGCATGGCCCCGGTCCGGGGCCGGTCGCCTGGTCCGCCACCGAGGGGCTGCTCTGGAGCACCCCGATTCCCGGCCGGGGCTGGTCCTCGCCGGTCGTTCTGGACGGGCAGGTGTGGCTGACCACGGCGCTTGACGAGGGGCGCTCGCTGCGCGCGGTCTGCGTGGACCTCGAGAGCGGCGAAATCCGGCACAACCTCGAGGTGTTCACCCCGGAGACTCCGGACCATGCCAACGAGGCCAACTCCCACGCCTCGCCCACCCCGGCCGTCGAGGCGGGGCGCGTCTATGTCTCCTTCGGCAACATGGGCAACGCCTGCATCGACACCGCCAGCGGGGCCATTCTCTGGAAGAACCAGACCCTGCGCCTGGACCACAAGGAGGGGGCCGCGTCGAGCCCCATTCTCTGGCGCGACCTATTCCTGCTCGACTGCGACGGCACCGACGTGGATTTCCTGGCCGCCCTGCGCAAGGACACCGGCGAGCTGGCCTGGCAGGCCCCCCGCAGCTTCGATCTGGCCTCCATCCGCTTCGATCTGCGCAAGGCCTACTGCACCCCGGAAATCGTCGAAATCGGCGGCAGGGAGCGCGTGATCAGCGTCGGTGCCCGCCGCTTCGGCTGCTACGATCCGGAGACCGGCAGGGAATTGTGGTACGTCAACCATTCCGGCTACAACAACTCGTCCCGCCCCGTCGCCGCCCACGGGCGCGTCTACGTGGCCACCGGCTGGAACCGGGCGCATCTCCTCGCCGTCCGCCTCGATCCCGAAGCCAGCGGCGATGTCACCGCGAGCCATGTGGACTGGGAGGCCAAGGACAACGTCTCGCGCTATTCCACCCCCCTTGTCCTCGATGATACGATTTTCATGATCGACGACAACGGCTGGGCCAGCCTGCTCGATGCGAAGGATGGCGTCCAGCTCTGGAAGGAGCGCATCGCGGGCCGGGTCCTCGCCTCGCCGGTCGCTGCCGGCGACCGGGTCTACGTCTTCGACCAGAAGGGCCTGGGCGTCGTTCTCGAACCCAACCGCGAAGGCTCCCGGGTCCAGGCGAAAAACCAGCTTCCCGACGGTTGCCATGCCAGCCCGGCCGTGATCGGGGACACCCTCGTCGTCCGCACCGCCACCCATCTGTACCGGATCGGGACGAAG
>LVAZ01000599.1 GCA_001603055.1 Victivallales bacterium Lenti_02 | reverse complement strand
GCCGGGCGGCGGGGGCCAGGCGGAACGGCTGGGCGGCGGGCGGCCCGGCCGGGGAGGGCGGCGGCGTGACGGAGGGCGGGGCGGACGGCAGTTCCACCCCCGCCAGCCCGCGCAGGGCGCGGCGGACGGCGGCCCCCACCACCTGGCCGATCAGATTGGGCTCGCGGAAACGGACTTCGCGCTTGGCCGGATGCACATTCACATCCACCCGCGCCGGTTCGAGTTCCAGATACAGCACGGTGGGGGGGAAACGGCCTTTCATCACCAGGGTGCCGTAGGCTTCGCGCAGGCCGTAGTAGACCACCTCGGCGGCGGCGGCGCGGCCGTTCACGAAGATGCGCTGCTCGCGCCGGGTGCCGCGGGTGAGGCCGGGCTGGGCCACGAAGCCACGCACGGAAATGCCGTCCTCCGTGTAGTCCACCGGCAGCATGCGGTCGAGGGTCTCGCGGCCCATCAGCATGCCGATGCGCTCGGCCAGATTCTCGCTGCGCCCGACCTGGAGCACCTCCCGGTCGTTGGCGTGCAGCTCGAAGGCGATTTCCGGATGGGCCAGGGCCTGGAGCAGCACGGTTTCCTGGATATGCCCGTCCTCGGTCGCGGCCCCGCGCAGGAATTTCCGCCGCCCCGGCAGGGTCGAGAACAACTGCCGGGCCTGGACGCTGGTCCCCGGCGCGCAGCCGCAGTCCCGCACGTCCCGCAGGGTGCCGTTGTCCACCAGCACCTCGGTGCCCGCGTGGTCCTCCCCCCGCCGGGTCTGCAAGCGGAACCGGCTCACCGAGGCGATGCTCGGCAGCGCCTCCCCCCGGAACCCCAGCGTCGCGATCTGCCCCACGTCCGCCGTGTCGCGGATTTTGCTGGTCGCGTGCGCCTCGATGCACAGCAGCGCGTCGTCCCGGTCCATGCCGCAGCCGTCGTCGTCCACCTGGATCAGCCGCTTGCCCCCGTCCTCCGTCCGCACCACGATCCGCCGCGAACCGGCGTCGATCGCATTCTCCATCAGTTCCTTCACCACCGAGGCCGGGCGCTCGATCACCTCGCCCGCCGCGATGCGGTTCGCCACCTCGGCCTCGAGAATGTGAATCAGACTCACGCGCTGCTCCGGGAATAGGGAATCTGCACCAGGCCTCTACCATAGGCGGCGCGACGCCGAGTGCCAGCGACCGCCGCCCCCGTCTGCGGCGACAGCCTCTTCGTGGACGGTCACGCAGGCAGCGCGGATTCTACGTTTCCCGGCGGTCCGCGGTGTAGAATTCGCGGGGGGCCAGCTCGGGGAAGCGGTCGGGATGGCTGGCGGCGAGGAAGGCGCGGAGGTCGGCGCAGAGGTCGCACTCGCCCGCGTATTCGCGGCCGGGCCGGTAGCCGAGGCCGGCGGCCAGCTCGTGCAGGCCGTTGACGCCCCGTTCGAGAAGGGTGCGGAACAGCGGGTAGGTCGCGCGGTCGAGGGGCTGGCCCAGGTGCTCGCGGCGGACGGCGAGGCCCACGCAGCCGGGCGGCACGTAGAGCCCGTAGAGGTCTAGGTGGAAGTGGCCGGTGCCGAGCAGGCGGGGACAGGATCGGGGAGCGGCGGCCAGCACCGCCGGGGCGGTCTGCCGGGGAAGCAGGGGGCCGAAGGTGTCCACCGCCCGGCCGCAGAGGGTGATCCGGTAGCGCGCGAGCACGTCCTCCAGGTAGCCGGGGCCGTAGGCCGCCTCGTATTCCGCCAGGGCATGGGGGACGCGGTCGTCGAGACGGTCGATTTCCTCGTAGAAGTCCATGACCCAGGGGAAGATGCCCATCCCCGCGCGGCGGCAGGCCCGCAGCACGCCCTTGACCTTGTGGAAGGGGATGAACTCGTTGTGGAAGGGGTCGATGGAGACCAGCAGCGTGTCGCAGCCCAGGGCTTGCAGCTCGCCCAGCAGGACCACCGCCGAATCCTCGTCCTTGAACCAGGAGGAGTTGGTCTCGACGTACTCGATGGCGACCCCCTCGCGGCGGGCGGCGCGGAGCGCGCCCTTGAGCCCCTCGGGCCGGAGGAAGGGCTCGCCGCCGCCGATGTGCATGCTCCGGCAGCCCAGACTGCGGCAGACCCGGCAGTTCGCCGCCGCCGCCGCCTCGCTGATGTAGGCGTGGTCGCGGCGGGGGCTGCTCCGGTACGAGCAGTGGGCGCAGGCCGAGCTGCACACGTAGTTGACGACGAGGCCGCCGGAGTGGAGACGGGCAATCGCGGGTTCGGGCATGGCGCGGGGGGATTCCTTGCTGGTGGACAGGGCGGCAACATAGCCGCCGGAGCCGCGCCGGGCTACTCCTCGGCCATCAGCCCCTCCGCCCGCAGGCTGATGTACTCGCGGTCGGGCAGCCCGCCCGCGCCGCCCACGATCACATGGTCGACGACCTCGATGCCCACCACCCTCCCCGCCGCCAGAAGCTGCTTGGTGCAGGCGATGTCGGCCTGCGAGGGAGTGGGGTCGCCGCTGGGATGATTGTGGACGATGGCCAGGCGCGAGCAGCTTTCCCGGATGGCCCGGCGGAAGACCTCGCGGGGATGGACCTGGCTGCGGTCCACCAGCCCGACGGTGATGGTCTCGTCGCGCAACAGGCGGTTGCGGGTGTCGAGCAGCAGGGCGTGCAGCTCCTCCTGCTGGAGGGTGCGGAAGCGTTCGCGGAACATGCGGGCGATGGCCTGGGGCGAATCGAGCACCGGCTTCTGCAGGGCGGTCACCTGCCGGAGCCGCTGGGCCAGCGCGAAGGCGGCATGGATTTCCACCGCCTTCGCCAGCCCGATCCCGCGGATTCCCCGCAGCTCGTCCACCGTGGCGCGGGACAGCCGGTCCAGATCGTCGTCGTAGGCTTGCAGCACCTGCCGGGAGAGATCGAGCACCGAGCGCCCGCGCAGACCCGAGCGGAGCAGAATGGCCAGCAGCTCCACATCGGTCAGCGCCTCGGCCCCGTGGTGCTGGAGCCGCTCGCGCGGCCGTTCCCGGTCGGGCATCTCGGCGATCATGAACCGGTTGGCGAACTCGTCGACCATGGCGCTCTCCTGCAATCTCGGGCTCGGACTCTGGCAAAGTAATAGCATGCCGCCGGGGCCAAGTCAACCTGCCGGGCCGGGTGGCGGGGAACCCGGCAGGGGGTACAGTTCCCGCTTGGTCCGCAGGTATGAAAGGCCCACGATGGCGAAGCAGGTGTCGTTGACGGAAAAATTCCGGGACGTCTTCACGCCCGAGATGCGGGAGCAGGGGGAACGGAACTGGCTGGTGGACCCGATTTCGACCGGTTCGGACCACTTTCATGCGGAGTTGAGTCTCGGCGACGAGTGTTGGACTGCGGAGCTGGTGGCGGCAAAGTGGCGGCTGCTCGGGGAATGCGACTGTCCGGAGGGAGATGCGGGCCGACTCTGCGGGCATCTCTGGACCCTGCTCCGGAAGGCCGAGGAATTCGGCGACCTGGGCTGGGCGACGAAGCGCTCGGTGAGCG
>LVAZ01000099.1 GCA_001603055.1 Victivallales bacterium Lenti_02 | reverse complement strand
AGCCACACCTACCACGGCCTGCTGGTGTTCGACGTCTCCGATCCCCGCGCCCCCCGGGAAGTGGCGCAGATTCGGCTGCCCCTCTATCCCGGCGACCCGGACTACCGGGAGCTGGGCATGAAGTCGGCGAACGGTCTGCGCCCGCCGCTGCTCCCCTTCGATCCCAAGGAGAAGCTCTACAGTCCGGTCTGCGGCCTGGTGGCGACCGACGGATTCCTCTACCTGGCCGGGCTGTTCTCCGATCTGCATGTGCTGGCGGACCGGGAGCTGGCCAGGGCGGAGAGCGAACCGTCTTCGGCGGAGCGCCTGGCCTGCGCGGGCGATTTCCACCGGGTGGACCTCGCCAGTTTGCGGGAGGCTCTGCGTCCCGTCGCCAAGCAGGTCGCGCACTACCGTCCCGGCGGCCAGGTCTACGCGGCGGTCGAGGGGGACGGCCTGGTCTATGCCGCCTGCGGCACGGGCGGGATTCGGATTCTGGACCGGAACCTGCACCCGCTGGCATGCCAGTCCGCCGAGGGCTTTGCCACCGATGTCCAGCTTGCCGGACCGTTCCTCTACGCGGCCGAGGGTTCCGGCGGTCTCGTCCGCTACCGGCTGGACGGCGGCAGGCTCGAAATGGTCAACCGCCGGGTCTTCCCGCAGCCGGTGAAACAGGTGCGGGTTTCGCCCGACGGGCGCTACGCCGTGCTGCATGTGGGCGGGAGCGTGTACGAGGTGCTCGACGTTTCCGGCGAGGCGGACATGCGTCCGGTCCGGACCGAGCGGGGCTGGGGCGGCCTGATCTACTACCGGCAGCTTTGCAACGGCTTCGTCGATGGCCGGTACATCTGCGGCACCTGGTGCGCGGGACGCACCTTCCTGCTGGATTGCGGCGGTACCGAGCCGCAGCCTCTGCCCGATGTGACCGGCATCCTGCCCGATATGGAGACCGGCGGCTATTGTCCCTGCGGCTCCTTTGCCTTGTTGACGAGGGAAGGGGGGTATTCCTTCTTCCCGCCCGGCTATGAGGGTGCCTATGGGGATTTGCCGGTCCAAAAACCCCGCGATGGCTCGGTGTTCTACGGCAAACCGACCTGCCGGGACGGGCTGCTCGTCGTCTGCAACCGTATCGGCGGCGAAGTGACGTTCGTCGATGTGTCCAACCTGACCGAGCCGCGGATTCTCTGCCAGTTCACCGTCAGCGGGAATCCCGACTGCGCCTTTGTCGGGGAGGACTCCATCCTGCTCCCGGTTGGCTACCAGGGCCTGTTCCGGATCGCGCGGTAGAGCCTCCCATCGCTTGGCAGAGCGTGATGGGAACGAAAGACGACGACCACGGTCCAGCCGTCCCGGGATACCAGTGGCCGGTAGGCAGTGGACGCAGTGGACGGGGCCAGTGGACGCAGTGGGGGAAAGCCGGAACGGGGTCTTTCTCTCACAGAGACACGGAGATACAGAGAGAAAAATCCCGATTCGGTTGACTCCGTGCCTCTGTGCCTCCGTGAGAGACTGGTTTTCCCGGATTTCTCGCTGTAGGCGCGCGACATGTCAGCCCGGCGAGCATCGCCGGGAACCGGTTGCCCGCAAAAGAAACCTGCTCGCTGAAGGTGAGCAACAGACCAGCGCGTCTTCCGCGGCCAGGACGGGGGGGGGCAGGGTTCGGAAACCCGGCCATGCTGACCGGGCTGAAACGTAGCTCCCGCTTCGGGGAGCAGAACCACCGGCCACTGGCCACCGGCAAATCCTCGCCCGGATTCCAGTCCCCGCTCCCGCCAGACGGAATTGTCCCCATGAAGCGGCGGCTGGCCTACTCGCCGGGGCGGATGCGCTCGTACTTGAGGTTGGCGAGGTGGAATTCGGATTGGTGTTTGGCGTTGCTGGACCAGACGAGCACGTTGAGGGTGCGCCATTTGTCCGAGCGCAGTTTGAGGGGGCCGGCGAAGAGTTGGGTTTTCCCGCCGTCGGCGGTGATTTTGAGTTCATAGGTGCCGGCTTCGGCGGCGGGGCCGAGGGGGCAGAGCAGCTCGACCCGGAGCCATTGGCCGACGGGGAGGTCGCCGAGGCGCTCCGGGCCGGCGAAGAGCGCTCCGTCCCGGAAATGGAGGGAGGGGCCGACCTGGTAGGGGGTGGCGCGGTCGCGCCATTCGTGCCAGAATTCGGCGCCGGGGCCGAGGCGGAGGTCGAAGGCGGCCCGCACGGCGCCCCGGTTCCAGTTGAGGGAGGCGGAGAGGTGGGGCTGCCATTCGTGCTTGAGGCCGTCGGCGTCCTGGAATTTGAGGACCTGGCCCTCGCCGTCGGGGTTGGCGACGATGCGGATGCTGGCACCGTTCTCCTCGCCGGAGGTGTTGGCGAAGGTGATCTTGTCACCCACTTTGAGGGCGTTGAAGTCCTCGGCGATCAATCGGCTGACGCGACGGGCGGTCTGGGCGTCGGCGGGCGGTTTCATGGCCGGATCGAGGGTCCGGTTGACGGTTTGCCGGGGTTTCGCGGTCCATGAATCGGGGCCGTAGAGGCCGACCTGCGAGAGGTCCTGGAGAGGTTCGATGCCGAGCTGATGGGCGGGGGAGTCCGCCGGCAGGCGGAAGTCGCCGTTGCGGGGGTCGCGGAAGCGGGGGTCGGCGACGAGGGAGTTGCGGTCGTTGCCCTCCTCCCGCCAGTCTTCGAGTTCGAAGCCGGCGAAGAGGAAGGGCTCGCCGGTGATGTCCCAGTAGAGATTGCGGTCGAAACGGAAATTGCCGTCGGTGTAGTTTTTGCCGAGGGGCTGGCCATTGTCGAAGAGGACAATGTTGCGTTCGCAGACGAAGGAGATGTGGTCTTCCTGGCGGGAGCGGATGATCTGGCCTTCCTGGGCGAAGGCGAAGATGTTGTGGCGGAGGATGTTGTCGCGGCCGTAGTGCTGATGGAAGCCGCCGCTTTTGGTGTTGTAGACGACGTTCTGCTCCATGAGGATGTCGGCGCTGCCCTCGTCGGTGTAGAGGCCCCAGCCGCCGTAGGTGTAGGAGAAGATGTCGTGCATGACGTTGCCGCGGAGGACGGTGCCGGGGGAGAGGCCGAGGCAGTAGATGGCCCCCATGTCGGAGAGGACGCCGTTGCCGATGTGGTGGAGGTAGTTGAACTCGACGAGGTTGTGGTTGGCGCTCGAGGGGGCGTATCCCCAGCTCCAGCCGACGGAGATGGCGCTGTAGTCGAGGTTGCTGATTTCGTTGCGGCGGACGGTGTGGTGGCTGGAGCGGCCGATCCAGACGCCGATGCCGGCCTTGCTGAGGTGCCCGCCGTCGTGGATGTAGCAGTTTTCGACGAGGTTGTTGCGGCAGGCGGTGGCCTCGTTCGCTTCGGAGGCAGTTTCGCCGATTTTGACGCCGCCGGCGCCGAGGTCGCGCAGTTCGCTGCGGATGAGGGTGCAGTCGCGGGTGCCCTGGCCGAACCAGAGGGCGTAGGTGCCCACCTGGGCGATCTCGATGTCCTCGAAGCGGACGTTGCTGGCGCCGACGGTGTGGATGGCGCCGGTCAGGCTGATTCCTGCCTGGCCGTCGTGGCTGTCCCCGCGGGCGAGGTCGAAGATGTTGTGGCGGAAGGAAATGCCCTGGAAGACGAGGTTGCCGGCGGGGATGCCGGCCTCGAGGTCGCCCACGACGCGGAGCAACTGTTTGGCGACGGGGGCCACGGGCCGGAAGTCGGCGATGCGCTCGCCCGGCCGGGGCATGTAGAGGCAGAGTCCGGTCTCGCGGTTCAGATACCACTCGCCGGGCTGGTCGAGGGCGGCGCGGACGTTCTCGATGTAGTAGCGCTGGTCCTTCTCCCAGTAGCCCATGGGCCAGCCGCTGCCCTTGGTGAAGCGCAGCTCGCGTTTTTCCTCGTCGACCGAGTCGAACCAGTGGACGCTGGCGGTCCAGGCGTGGAAGACGACGGCGGCGGCGCTGCCGAGGTCGTCCCAGTTCTCGACGTCGCCCGCGTTGAAGAAGAAGCCGTTGCGGGCTTCGGGCTTGCTCCATTCGGGGGTGTTCCGCTGGGGGCGGGGGACGAAGGGTCCGGCGCTGCGCAGGTAGCCCTCGTTGGGAATGCGGCAGCGGCGCAGGCGCTCGTCGCCCTGGAAGAGTTGCCAGAAGAACCAGTTGCCCTCCCTGACCTCGGGGATGTCGAGCGCCCAGAGCCCGTCCCCGGTTTCCCGCCAGCCGGTCAGTTCGCGACCGCCGCTGACGACCGGGCGTTCGTCGCGGTAGGCGGCCCAGGTGACGGGGGCCTCGGGCGTGCCGGAGTCGAGGGGGGTGAAGAGGAGCGGTTCGGCGAGACGGTAGACGCCCGCGCGGAGGAGAACCGTGACCGGGCCGGGATCGTTGGCGCGCGCCTCGCGCACCAGTTGCTGGGCGCGGGGCAGCGTGGCCACCGGACCGTCCCCGTCCCGGGGGGCGGGGAAACGCCCCGACCAGGCGTCGTTGCCCTGCGGGGAGACGTGGATGCTCGTCGCGCCCGCCGCCGTCAGGCCGGAGGCGACGCAGGTGAGGAAGGCGAGGGATATGGACAGATTTTTCATGGTGTTCTCCGCAGGGGACTGGGCGAGTGGACAGAGGCAGTAACAAAGCCCGTCGGGCGGCAGCCTGCAAGGCGGGGAACGAATCTAGTTGTCTGTGGTCGATGTAGGTGCTATGATTCGGGCAGGTGGTCCGAATGGTTCGACATGGTTTATCCTGCATCCGGGAGTTCCCAGTGAAAAAGCTGCTCGTTGCTCTGCTTGTTCTGGTGGTATTGGCCGTGGCCGGCGTGGTCGCTCTGTATTTCACGGTGGGGAATATCGTGAAGGCGGGGGTGGAGACGGTGGGTCCGCGGGTGACGAAGTGCCAGGTCACGGTGGGGCATATCGGCGTTTCCCCGCTGGGGGGGGTGGTGACGATCCGGGACTTGGCGGTGATGAATCCCGAGGGATTCAGCGAGAATGCCGCCTTCAGCCTGGGGACGGTGCGGGTGAAGCTGGAGCCGAGGAGCCTGTTCAGCGAGCGCATTGTGATCCGGGAGGTGTTCGTGGACGCGCCGGCGATCCGCTACGAGGTGGCGCTGACCGGCGGCACCAATGTGGGGCGAATCCAGAAGAACGTCGAGGAATTCGCCGCTCTCTTCGCCACCGGCAAGGAACCCGAGGAGGCCAAGGAGGCCAAGCAGCTTCAGATCGACGACCTCCGCATCACGGGCGGCAAGATCACCGTTGCAGCCAGCCTCAATGGCATGGGGGCCGGCGTGCCGGTGAACCTGCCCGACATTCACAAGCAGAACATCGGGGGCGGCGAGAGCAAGAACACCTACGAGGTGGTGGCCGGCATTCTGGACGATGTGCTGGGCAGCGTGGTCGGGGCAGGCAAGGAGGCGGTCACCCAGGTGCTCGGCGGGCTCAAGGGACTTGGCGATGCGGCCAAGGGGGTGGGCGGCACCGCCACCGACGCCGTCAAGGGAGTCACCGACGGCGTGCGGGGCCTGTTCAAGTAATAGTCACTGGCCGGTCTCGACGCGGAAGGACCGGAAGCGGTTGACCCCCTCGCAACCGGTCAGCCCGACATGGAGGCGTTCCGGCAGATTCGGTTCGAGATAACCGAAGTGACGGTCGCCGCAGCGGACGCTGATTTCCCGGCCGTTTCTGGTCTGCCGGATTTCGACGGTCAGGAGGTGGAGCTTGCCGGGCTCCACCGGGAAGCGGGCGTAGGCCGCCTTGCGCCAGGCGGGTTTGCCGTCGGCGTAGGTATGGTGCCAGATGTTGATTCCCTCGTCGAAGAGCACGATTTCCCAGTGCTCGCGGTATTCGGGATAGCCGTCCTCGTCCTGGCCGAGTTCGGGGGCGAGGACGACGAGGGGGGCCATGCGGTGGTCGAAGGACATTTCCGCCGCGATGGTCAGGTTGCCCGCGAAGGGGGTTTTGAGGACCATGCTGGTATAGGTTTCCCCGGCGCGTTTGCCGAGCATGTCCTCGGGCGTGGCGTCGGGCGGGGTGGCGTTGCGGATGGCGTCCGCCTCCTGGAACCAGGTTCCCCGATGGGGCCAGCGGGGGCTTTTGACCAGTTGCCAGTCGGCGGCGCGCCACTCGTCGGGGGCGAAGCGGCAGCGGTATTCCCCGGCGAGCAGGGCGCCGACCAGGCCGAGAGAGCACACGAAAGCGGCGCGCATGGTATCGGTTTCCTCCGGCTGGGCTTGAAGTGGGCTGGTTGCCATCAGGCGCCGGCCACCGCACGGACCTGGCGGAAGTCGGTCTCGCCTTTGAACACCTTGGCGATACCGTCCTGAAGCAGGGTTCGCATGCCCTGTTCCATGGCCATGGTCTTGATGGCGGCCGCGCTTTCCTTGTTGACCACCATCTCCTTGATTTGGGCGGTGGCCTCGAGAGTTTCGTGGATGCCGGTCCGGCCGCGGTAGCCGGTGTTGCCGCAGTGGGAGCAGCCGCGCGGGCGGTAGAGCATGAGGTCGGCCTCGTTGATGCCGAGTTCGGGGAAATACTCGGGACCGTAGGCGTTGATGAGCTGCTCGATCTCGTGCCCTTCCGGGGTGTAGGGCTCCTTGCATTTCGAGCAGAGGGTGCGGATGAGCCGCTGGGCGAGGACGCCGATCAGGGCGTCGGCGAAGTTGAGGGGGTCGAGGCCCATGTCGAGCAGGCGGGTGATGGTCTCGGGGGCCGAGTTGGTGTGCAGGGTGGAGAAGACCAGGTGGCCGGTGAGGGAGGCCTCGATGCCGCTGTGGGCCGTCTCGTAGTCGCGCATTTCGCCGATGAGAATCACGTCCGGGTCGCAGCGCAGGAAGGCGCGGAGGGCGCGGGCGAAGTCGAGGCCGATGTTGGAGCGGACCTGGACCTGCTGGAGCCCGGGCTGGGTGATTTCGACGGGGTCCTCGGCGGTGAGGATTTTCCGTTCCGGGGTGTTGATGACGGCGAGGAGGGCGTGGAGGGTGGTGGTTTTGCCGGAGCCGGTGGGTCCCACGACCATGACGATGCCGTGGGGGTGCTCGATCATGCGGCGGATGACCGTGGCGTTGCGCGCTGCCAGGTTGAGCTTGTCGAAGGGCATGGCCTCGCCCGCCGCGAGCAGGCGCATGACGACGCTTTCCCCGTTCACCGTGGGCAGGGTCGCCACGCGCAGTTCGAGCGGCTGGCCGTAGAGGCGGCAGGTGATTTTGCCGTCCTGGGGCAGGCGGGTTTCGGAAATGTCCACCCGGGCCATGATCTTGATGCGGGCCACCACGTAGCGGAGGTAGTCGGCGGGCACTTCGAGGCTGACCCGGCAGACGCCGTCCACGCGCATGCGGACGACGCCGTTCTTGGTGCCCTTGCTGGGCTCCACGTGGATGTCGGAGGCGCCCATCTCGACGGCGTCGGCGATCAGTTTGTTCACCAACTGGATGACGGTCGCGGCGTTCTCGTTGATGAGTTCGCCGCTGTCCTCCTCGCCCTCGCCGATGGTCTCGATCTCGTCGCCCAGGCGGTCGATCAGTTCTTCGAGTCCGGCCTGCGGGGCCTCGATGTTGGCCACATCCTCCTCGGGCTCGACGCCGAGGAAGCGGAGGATGTCCTCGGTGATGCCGACCATGTACTGGAGTTCGAATCCGGGCAGGATGCGCTGGATGTCGAGGACACGGGCGGCGTCGTTCGGGTTGTCCATGAGGATGACGACCCGGCCGTCGCGCTCGGCGATGGGCAGCCATTTGTTGCGGATCAGGAAGGGGCGGTTGAGGTTGGTCAGCACCCGCTCGGGCAGGACGATCTGGTCGTCGTATGCCATGAAGGGGGCCTGGTAGTACTGTTCGAGGGATTCCCCGATCGCCGTCTTGCTGATTTTCATCTCGGTTTCGAGAATGAAGGGCACCGAGCGGCCCTGCGCCATGGCGAGGCGTTCGGCCTCCTCGATCTGCTCGCGGCTGACCAGCTCCTTGGCCAGCAGCATTTCGTAGGGGCCGCTGCCGGCCTCCTGCTCGACGCGCATGCGGGTCGAGAGGGCGTCGGCCAGTTTCTGGGCGAAGACGACATCCTGGTCGGAGAAGGGGAGGGCGCCGTTCTTGTTGGCGAATTCGAGGACGCCGAGCAGGTCCTCGTGGTGGAGGATGGGCACTTCCAGCAGGGGATATGCCTGGCGCTTGGCGGCAACGACCAGCTTGGGGTCCGCCTTCAGGCGTGGGTGGATGGATTCGAGTTCCTGCGCGTCGGTGGCATCGTCCACCCGGATCAGTTCCTTGTTGACGGCGACCATGCCGGGGAGGTTGGTGGCGTTGGCCTCGTGGCGGAGTTCGCCCGGTTCGCCGCCGGAACGGTAAATGGAGACGATTTCCCGACCGTCGCCGCTGCGCTCGAAGAGGGTGAACTTCTCGCAGCCGAGCAGGAGGCAGATGTCGCTGGCCAGTTCGTCCAGGGCGAAGGAAAGGATGTCCGACTCGCGCAGGCGGTCGCAGATGGAACTGAGCCGTCCACGAAATTCGAGCGTTGTGCCCGCATCTTCGAAAGCCGCCATAAGGTTCTCCGATATCCGTTTTGTTGCCGTCGCCGCGCCGCCGCAGGGAACGGGAACGGAGGTCGGTCAGCGCCGCCTCTACATTTGTACAGTACATGCCGGTCTGCGGGACGCAATCCCGGGCCGTTCGCCGCCGGGGGCCGACGCGGCTTTTCCGCCTGCGGGGCACGGCAGTCTTGCGGTTGTCGGCAGGGAAAGGGACCGGGGCCGGCCGGGCGTCTGCCTCCGGCACGGGTTGTGCGAAATCGGCCGCTGCGTTTCTCGTTCTTTGCCCAGGACGCGACCATGCTTCATGGTCGGGAAAGCATTGCCGCCCTTGTCTGGGGGCGCCGGAGTATGCCGGGGGTCAGGGATTGGCGGCACGGTCGAGGCGGACGGGGGCGAGGCCGGGGATGTACTTGCAGGCTTCCTGGAGGGCGTCCCCGTAGTGGCCGTGGACCATGGCCATATGGTGGATGAAGGGGCCTTCGACAAGGGTCCGCTCCCAGCGGGGCCAGTCGTCCACCTCGACCCAGCAGTAGTTGTTCTGGGTTTCCGGGCCGGGACAGGTGCGGCCCTGGCCGACGGCGAGGCGGTAGTCGTCCCCGGCCCCGTCGAAGCGGCACAGGGTGACCGCACCGTCGCGCAGGCGGAAATGGGGCATGCCCGCGAGGGGGCTGGGGAGAATCCAGTGCTTGCCGATGCGGAGGGGGGATTCCGGATGGCGCATCGAGAGGGGGGCGCCCGCGTGCCAGACGCAGCCCGCGTTGTCGTTTTCGGGATGGCGGACGACGAATTCGGCGAGGAAGGGGGGGCAGGCGCCGAGGGCGGCGCGGCGGGCGAGCAGGTTGCTCACCGCGCCGTGGAGGTCGGACTCGTAGGCGATGGGCAGCCGGTCGGCCACGGCCGATTCGGCGTAGAAGCAGTAGGCCCCCATGGCGTCCACCAGGGAGGTGAATTCCTGGACCGCGAGGGCGTCGAGCCCGTGGGTGGCGGCCAGGGCCAGCATCTGGTCGCGCATGGCGAGCACGCGGATCATGGGTTCGTCGTCTTCGAAGCCGACGATCTCGGCCCTGGTCTTGAGTTCGGCCAGTTCCCTGGCGTAGCCGGCGCGGCCCTGCCGGGCGCGGTCCTGCGAGTGGGCGATGAAATCGACGAGATCGAGGGGGAGGACTTCGATCTGGAAGCGTTCGAGCAGCTCGCGCTCGTTGACGATGGTGGTCCAGAAGAAGTCGATGCGCTGGCCGAGGTGGCCGATTTTGCTGCCGTTGCGGAGGGCGTTGGCGGCATGGGCGGCGCGGAGGAAGGTGTCCAGCCCGCGGGCGAAGGGCGGATCGTCGATCCGGCAGTTCTCGATATAGGTGAAGGGGACGCCGAGTTTGCGGAGGACGTTGCTGGAGGCGAAGATGCCGCAGAGGGAGTCGCGCAGGCGGGTGCCGTCGGCCAGGGGGGCCTCGTCGCGCGGTCCCCAGAGCAGGGTGGGCAGCCCGAGTTTGCGGGCGATCATGCCGACGGCACCCTCGGTGCCGAAGTTGCAGTGGGGCACGAAGAGGGCCTCGGCCCCGGCCGCCCGGAAATGGTCCACCACGGTCCCGACCTGGTTCTGGTCCTTGACCAGCCCGTCCTCGACGACGCCCTCGAGGTCGACGAAGGGAATCTGCCAGGACAGCAGGCGGGCGCGGATTTCGCCCTTCAGGCGCAGGGCATCCGCGTTGCTGAAGACGAATTTGCCGATGGGGCAGAGGCCGAGCAGCGGTGGTTTCATGGGGCGGTTCCCTCGGATCGGTTCAGGCAAGTTCACCCAAACGGTCCAAATCCTGGTCCCGGCCGATGAGCACGAGGAGGTCGCCTTGCCGGAAGGCGTCGTCGGTGGGGGAAAGGCTCAGAACCATGTGGCGTTTCTCGCCGTCGGTGCCCAGGCGCTGGACGCCGATGATGTTGACTCGGTATTGTTTTCTCACCTCGATCTGGGCGATGGTTTTGCCGACGAAGCTGGCGGGGACGGGGAGTTCGGCCACGCTGACACCTTCGGCGAGGGGCAGGATTTCGCGCAGTCCGGGCCGGGCGAGCTGGTGGGCGAGCTTGCGGGCCATATCCTCCTCGGGATTGATGACCTCGTGGGCTCCCACCTGGCGGAGAATGCGGGCATGGAGCGGGGTGGTGGCGCGGGCGACAATGTGAGCCACGCCGAGCTGGTGCAGGAGGGCGGTGGTGAGGATGCTGTTCTCGATGTGCCGGGTGCCGATGGCGTTCACCACCACCTCGATCTCGTCGATTTTGGCGTCGAGCAGGGCGTGCTCGTTGGTGGTGTCCAGGATGATGGCCTGGGTCACGTCGTCCTTGATCGCCTCGACCAGTTCCGCGTCGCTGTCGATGGCCATCACCGAGAAGCCCATGTTCGCCAGCGAGACGGCCACCTCCCGGCCGAACATGCCGAGGCCAATCACTGCAATCTGTCGTTTCATCCCGTGGTTCCTTGGGTTGCTGGGGACCGGGACAACATAGCGCCGGTTCCGTGCTGCGGCATGTTAGCCGACCATGACGCGGGCGGTGGGGAATTCGATGTTCGAGCGCCGCCGGGGCCGCATCAGCATCAGCAGGCTCAGCGCGCCCACCCGTCCGACGAACATCAGCCCGACGATGACGAGTTTGCCGAAGCCGTCCAGTTGCGGGGTGGCGCCGGTCGAGAGACCGACCGTGCCGAAGGCCGAGACGGTTTCGAACAGGAGGTCGCTGGCCGGCACGTCCTGGGTGAGCAGGAGGAGGACGGCGGCGACGACGACCGCCAGGCCGGAAAGGCAGACGAGGGCGGTGGATTTCGCCACCGTGTCGTCCTCGATGCGCCGCCCGAACGCCTGCACCTGGCCACCGCCGTGCAGGACCGAGCGGACGAGCAGGAAGAGGACCGCGAGGGTTGTCACCTTGATGCCGCCGCCGGTGGAGCCGGGAGCGGCGCCGACGAACATGAGCAGGAGGGTGACGAGGGTCGAGGCGGGGGAGTACTGGCCGAGGTCCACCGTGTTGAAGCCGGCGGTGCGGGCGGTGACGGACTGGAACCAGGCGTTGACCAAGGCGTCGCGGAGGGGCATGCCCGCCAGGGTGTGGCCGTGTTCCGCGAGCAGCAGGAACAGGGTGCCGCCAACCGTCAGAATGGCGCTGGTGAGCAGGACCAGTTTCACATGTGGGCCGGAGTTCGCCCGGTGGCCGCCGGGCAGGCGGAAAAGGGTGTAGAGCACCCCGAATCCCAGCCCGCCCAGAGTGATGAGCAGGGAAAGGGTCAACGGGAACAGGGGGATGTGGGCGAAACCGACGAAGCTGTCCGGATAGAGGGCGAAGCCCGCGTTGCAGAAGGCGCTGATGCTGTGGAAGATGCCGTAGTACACGGCGCGGGCCGTGTCGTAGCCGGCATAGTGGCGAAACCCCTGGGCGAAGACCAGCGCCCCGGCCAGTTCGATGGCGAAGGTGGCGAGGACGATGAAGCTGAGCAGGCGGCGGGTCATGCGGTTGCGCTGTTCGCCGATCATCTCCCCCACGGCGAATTCGCTGCGCAGGCCGATGCGGCGCCCGAGGGCGAGGGCGACGAAGATGGATATGGTCATGATGCCCAGGCCGCCCGCCTGGA
>LVAZ01000598.1 GCA_001603055.1 Victivallales bacterium Lenti_02 | reverse complement strand
GCCCTCGCCAACGGCAAGACCGGCAGTCCGGCCCCCGCCCCCGCCGACGAGGAACTCGCCGCCACCGTCCACGCCGAACTGGGCAAGCGCCTGGGCCAGCCCGCCCTCGCCGGCGAACTCGGCGGCAATCCGAAAGCCGAGCTGGCCCTCGTGGCCAACGGACGGCTCGAGGAGGCGGTCCTGGGCGAAATCCACGCCTGGGCGAGCGGTCTCGCCCGGGTGGACGACGAGGACCTGGGCGCCTGCGAGCGCTTCCCGGAGGCGAGCTACGACTTCCTGGCCGGCCACGGCTGCCTGCCGGTCGTCTGGAACGGCGGCGAAGCCCTGCTCGCCGTCGCCACCCCCTACGGCCTGGGCCAGCTCGCCTACCTGTGGCAGACACTGTTCCAGCGCGCCGCGACCTTCGTCCTCGCCCGGCCCGCCGTCGTCGAACGCTATCTCACCTCCACCTACGACGTGGGGCAGGCGGATACCGTCGCCGCCGGCGACGCCACCGAGGAAACCCTCCGCGACCTCGCCCGCGAAGCCCCCATCGTCCGCCTCGTCAACGACATGTTCAACCGCGCCACCGAAATGGGCGCGAGCGACATCCATGTCGAGCCGGGCGAGAACGAACTGGCCATCCGCTTCCGCGTGGACGGCGTGCTCCAGACCGTGCAGACCCCGCCCATGAACCAGTACCCCGCCATCGCCTCCCGCATCAAGCTCCTGGCGGGCATGAACATCGCCGAACGCCGCCTGCCCCAGGACGGACGCATCGACCTCACCGTCGCCAACCAGGCCATCGACGTGCGCGTCAGCACCGTCCCCAGCATGCACGGCGAAAGCATCGTCCTCCGCCTTCTGCAGAAGGAGTCCGCCGTCTTCGACCTCGCCCACATCGGCATGCCTGCCGCCATGCGCGACGATTTCCAGCGCCTCTTCAACATGCCCCACGGCATGATCCTCGTGGTCGGCCCCACCGGCAGCGGCAAGAGCACCACGCTCTACTGCGTCATGAAGATGCTCAACTCCGACGAGCGCAAAATCATCACCGTCGAGGACCCCGTCGAGTACCAGCTCCCCGGCCTCACCCAAATCCAGGTCCGCGCCAACATCGGCCTCACCTTCGCCAAGGGCCTCCGCTCCATCGTCCGCCAGGACCCCGACGTGATCCTCGTCGGCGAAATCCGCGACATGGAGACCGCCGAGATCGCCATCCACGCCGCGCTCACCGGCCACCTCGTCCTCAGCACCCTCCACACCAACGACGCGGCAGGCGCCATCAGCCGCCTGCTCGAAATGGGCATCGAGAGCTTCCTCATCTCCTCCTCCCTCCTCGGCGTCATGTCCCAGCGCCTCGTCCGCCGCATCTGCCCCGAGTGCGGCGGCTCCGGGCGCGTCCCCGAAGACCGGGCCGACGGCCAGACCCGGCGCTGCCGCAACTGCCTCGGCTCCGGCTACCGGGGCCGGGTCGGCATCTTCGAAATGCTGCTGGTGAACGACGACATCCGCAAGGCCGTCAACGAGCACCGCGACAGCAACGAAATCGCCGCCATCGCCCGCCGCCACGGCATGCGCTCCCTCCGCGAGGACGGCAAGGACAAGGTGCGGCAGAACATCACCACCGAAGCCGAAGTCGCCCGCGTCTGCCAGTTGGACGTCATCGAGTAGCCCGGCGGGGGCAAGAAAACATCGCTTTCGCGGCAGGATCGGGGTTGACGCCGTCTGGCAAGCCACCTAGGGTAGAGCGTGAATTCGGCCCGAGCGCACGCCGCCGAGTTTTCCAGACCATAGGATGCCCCTCCGATGAAAGCCCTGCAGGTGCCCCGCCGCTTCGTCCGTCAGGAATGGGGCGGCACGGAAACCGTGATCCTCGAAACGGCGAAACGTTTGCCCGCCCACGGGATCAACACCGCTGTGGCCTGTCCCAACGTCCTCGCGGACTGCGCCGAGGAAAGCATCGAGGGCGTCGCCGTCCGCCGCTTCCCCTACATGTATCCCTATTGGGGACTCACCCGCGAGGGCCGGGACCGGCTGGACCACAAGGGGGGCGACCTCTTCTCCTTCCCCCTGCTCCGCTATCTGCGCAGCATTCCGGAACTGGACCTGATCCATCTGCACGCCGGCAAGCGCCTCGACGGCCTCTGCCGCCAGGTCGCCCGCCAGCGCGGCATCCCCTACGTCGTCACGGTCCACGGCGGCGTCATGACCACTCCCGGCGACGAGGACGACGTCTGGAACAACCCCACCCGCGGAACCATCGAGTGGGGCAAAGTTCTCGGTCTCCGCTACAGCTCGCGCCGGGTGCTCGACGATGCCGCCGCCATCCTCTGCGTGGACTACGAGGACGCCGCCAGAATGGCCGAGCGCTATCCCGGCAAACGGGTCCGCCACCTGCCCAACGGCGTGGACCCGCAACGCTTCGTCGGCGGCGACCGCGCCCGTTTCCGGACCCGGTTCGGCCTGGCCGAGGAAACCAGGATCCTGCTCACGGTCAGCCGCATCGACCACCAGAAAAACCAGTGGCTCGCGGTGGACATCCTCGCCCGGCTGCTCGGCGAAGGCAAGCCGGTCCATCTCGTCCTCGTCGGCCCGGTCAGCAATCCCGCCTACCACAACCGGCTGCTGAAGGCCATCGAAACCCAGGGCTTGAAGAGCCATGTGACCATCATCCCCGGCCTCCCCGCCGGCGATCCCCTGCTGGCCGACGCCTACCGCGCCGCCGATCTCTTCCTGCTCACCTCCCTGCACGAGCCCTTCGGCATCGTGGTCCTCGAGGCCTGGGCGGCGGGCTGCCCCGTGGTGACCACCGCCGTCGGCGGCATCCCCCATTTCACCGCGGACGGCGAGGATGTGCTGCGCTTCGCCAGCGGCGACGCCGCCGCCGGCGCCAGTCTCGCCTGGCGCGTCCTTGCCAACCCCGGCCTCGCCGAGAAACTCGGCACCAACGGCCGCGCCAAAGCCCGCGATACCTACAGTTGGGAACGGGTCGCCGGCCAACTGGCCGACCTCTACCAGGAAGTCCTGGCCGAGCACAAGACCAACCACGCCTAGCCCGCCAGTTCCTGCCGGATGCGCGCGGCGACCGCCTGCCCGCGATTCCCGTGGCAGGAATCACCACGAAGGCATGAAGGGCACGAAGAAGAAGCAACGTGCAACGCCCGGAAACTCCGGGCGTTGCACGGGACTGTTATTCTTCGAATTCCTCGTGCCTTCGTGGTCGGCAGACCCATCAGTTATGATGTCCGCAGGGGCCTTCGCGCCAGGGGGCGAAGGCGGGGTTCGGCTCGGGCATGACCGCCCCCACCTCCTGCCGCCAGGCCACCAGCTTGGCGTGGAGGTCCCGCACCCGCGCGGGCTCCGCCGCCGCCAAATCCCGTTCCTCGGCGATGTCGTCGGCCAGGTTGTACAGCTCCAGATGCCCGTCCTCGAAGAACTCGATGAGCTTCCAGTCGTCCTCGCGGACAATGCCGCCGGGCGACCCGCCCTGGTTGCCGTAGTGGGGATAGTGCCAGAAAATCGGGCCGCGCCGCATTGGTTCGCCCCGCAGCAGGGGCAGGAAACTCACCCCGTCACGGTGCTGCTCGGGAAGCAGGGGCGCCCCGGCCGCTTCCAGGAAGGTGGGATAGAAATCGGGACTGGTCACCGGTTCGGCGCACCGGCTGCCCGCCGCCACCACGCCCGGCCAGCGGGCCAGGAGCGGCTCGCGCACCCCGCCCTCGTAGGTCCAGCCCTTGCCCTCGGAAAGCGGCGCGTTGCAGGTGGGCGACCCCTCGCTGGTGGAGAGCCCTCCGTTGTCGGAGGTGAAGACAATCAGCGTGTCGTCCATCATCCCGCGCGCTTCGAGGGCGGCGAATATCTTGCCGATATTCTCGTCCAGACTCTCGATCATGGCCGCATAGACCGCGCTCGACTGCACCAGCCGCCGCCGGATGCGCTGGGTCTTCTTATGCTCGCAGGGGAAAAAATCCCCGTCGGCGAACGTCTCCACCTGGTCCAGCCCCAGCGCCTTCGCCTTCGCCTCGTATTTGGCGATCTTCTCCGGCTTGCCCTGCATCGGATTGTGGACCTGGTAGAACCACAGGTTGAGGAAGAAGGGCTGCGCCGGGTCGTGCTGCGCGATCAGCCGCGCCGTCTCGTCGCCCAGCCGGTCGGTCAGATACTCGCCCTCGGGACCGTTGGGCAGGGTCGGGATATGCCAGGGGCTGAAATAGCCATGATGGGGACACCCCATGTGGCAGCCCCCCACATTCACGTCGAAGCCATGCTGCTCCGGCCAGAAGGGCTCCTTGCCCAGATGCCATTTGCCCACGTGCCAGGTGGCGTAGCCCGCCGCCTTCAACGCCCGCGCCAGACTGAATTCCGCCAGTGGCAGTTCCCAGGTGTAGGGGGCGTCGATGACCCGTCCCTGGGCCTGGCCCCCGATCCAGTTGGTCACCCCCACCCGCGCCGGGTACTTCCCGCTGAGCAGGCTCGCCCGGGTCGGGGAGCAGACGGGACAGGCGGCGTAGGCGTTCGTGAACAGCATTCCCTCGCGGGCCAGCCGGTCGATGTGGGGCGTCTCGTAGAACTCGCTGCCCATGCAGGAGATGTCCTTCCAGCCCATGTCGTCGATCAGGATCAGCAGAAGATTCGGTCGCTTCATCGTGCGGACTC
>LVAZ01000597.1 GCA_001603055.1 Victivallales bacterium Lenti_02 | reverse complement strand
CCGCCGCCCTCGCCTGGACCTTCCGGCACATCGCCGAATACGGCGGCGACCCCGACCGCATCTTCGTCTCCGGCCACTCCGCCGGGGGCTACCTCGCCAGCATGCTCGGCTACGACAAGCGCTGGCTCGCCGCCCACGACCTCGACGCCAACCGCATCGCCGGGCTCGCCCCCCTCAGCGGCCACACCATCACCCACATGACTGTCCGCCGCGAGAGCGGCATCTCCAGCAAACAGCCCGTCGTGGACGAGTACGCCCCCCTCTACCATGTCCGCGCCGACGCCCCGCCCACCCTTCTGATCACCGGCGACCGGGAGATGGAAATGCTCGGCCGCTACGAGGAGAACGCCTATTTTATGCGCATGCTCAAGGTGGCCGGCCACAAGCAGGTCACCCTCTACGAAATCCAGGGCTACGGCCACGGCATGGCCACCCCGGCCTACCCCATCCTGCTCCGCTGGATGCAGCAAATCAGCCCCGACCCCAAGCCGGAACCTGCGCCCCAGAACTAGGAGAGTTCCATGATCGCCGCCTCCCTCGTCGCCCCCGGCCGCTATGAGTTCCGCGAGGATGTGCCCCGGCCCGTCCTTGCCGAAGGCGAAATCCTCGTGCGCAGCCGCGTCGCCACCCTCTGCGGCAGCGATTTCCCCTTCTTCGTCGGGCACCATCGCACCGCCTATCCCGCCGCCCCCGGCTACCCGGTCCACGAAACCATGGGCGAAGTGGTCGAATCGAGAGCAGCGGGCTTCGCCGTCGGCAATTTGGTGCTGGCCATTCCCAGCGCGGGCGGCTTCTGCCAATACTTCGCCGCCAAGGGCGACCGTTCCGCCGTCCTGCCCCAGTGGCGGGACGATCTGGTGCTGGCCCAGCCCCTCGGCTGCGTGCTCAAGGCCGCCCGCCGTCTGCGTCCCCTCGCCGGGCGCTCGGCGGTGGTCGTCGGCCAGGGGGGCATCGGCTTGCTCTGGACCCAGCTCCTCCGCGCCTGGGGGGCCGGCCCCATCTTCGCGGTGGACCTGAACGACCACCGTCTCGGCATCGCCCGCCAGATCGGCGCCACCGAAACCGTCAACCCCCGCCGCGACGATGCCGCCGCCGTGATCCGCGAACTCACCCGGAACCAGGGCGCGGACGTGGTGGTCGAGGCCGTCGGCGAAAACGAGACCCAGGCCCTCGCCCTCGAACTGGCCGCCCTCGGCGGCGAAGTCGTCCTCTTCGGCGTCCCCCACCAGCCGCGCCTCGACTTCCCCATGAACGGCTTCTTCCGCAAAAACCTCACCGTCATCGCCAGCACCAGCACCGACGCCCCCCGCGACTTCCCCGAAGCCTTCGCCATGATTCTCGATGGCACCGTCCAGACCCGTCCCCTCATCACCCACCGTCTCCCCTACCAGCAGCTCAACGAGGCCATGACCCTCGGCGCCGACGGCCCCAACACCCTCGCCATCAAAGTCCTCCTCTCCTGGGATGCGTGAACCAACCAGTGTTACAGTAGAACTCAAGGTTCACTCAATGTGAATCCCCTGATTGCCGAATCCGTAGTCCTCAATAGCATGTTTGCAGGGCATTCTCCCCACTTCGCCGACACCCATGCCAACCTTTCGCGTGGAGCGGTCGCGTCCTCGCGACCATCGGTCCCGCGCCATGCCCACCCGAGTCGTTGGCCGGGACGCTCCCGGCGCTGCGCGCCGTGGCCACGAGGACGTGGCCGCTCCACACGCTTGATTGGCATGGCGGCGAGCAAGATGAACGGAGAACAACCATGCCGCATTCAGCCTCTTCAGTGAAACCCGCTGCGCTCTATCCCGGTGTCAAGACCGTCCAGGCCCTGCCGGACTACCGGCTGGTCGTCGGTTTCGACAACGGCGACAAAACGGAATAGCCATCCTCTCTATCCCATTCTCCATGTCGGGGAACCAGCCATGCCCAAACATATCGGGATCATCGCTTGCAGTGCGGAAGGCGCGGCCCTGTGCTACCGGACCCTGTGCAAGGAAGCGCCCGCGCTCATGGGCGAGCACCTGCATCCTGAGGTGTCCATGCACACCCACCCCCTCGGCGAGTACATGGTCCACATCCGTTCCGGAAACTGGGCGGGAGTGGCCGAGCTGATGCTCTCCTCCGCGCGGAAACTGGCCCGGGCCGGGGCCCAGTTCGCCATCTGTCCGGACAATACCATCCACCAGGCCTTCGACCTCGTCAGCCAAGCGTCCCCGATCCCCTGCCTCCACATCGCCGACGCCGTGGCGGCCGAGGCGCGCGGCTACCGCACCCTGGGCATCACCGGCACCAAATACCTCATGACCGGCCCCGTCTATCCCGGCGTTCTCGGCAGGCACGGCATCGCCTGCCGCATTCCCGGCGAGGCCGAACGCGAGCGCATTGACCGCATCATCTTCACCGAGCTGGTCAACGCCGTCTTCACCGAGGAATCCCGGCTCTACTTCAACACCGTCGTCCAGGGACTCAAGGACCAGGGCTGCGAGGCGGTGGTGCTTGGGTGTACGGAAATCCCCCTGCTGGTGAATCCCGGCGACTGTCCCCTGCCCACCCTCGATTCGACCCGTCTCCTGGCGCGGGCCGCGCTGAAGGAGGCGCTGAACGAAGAAACACGAAGGGGACAGGGTCCCCGTAGGAACACCTGTCCCGCTTCGTGAGTGTGGAACGATTCAGGAAGACGCGGCACCACCGACTACGGGTGGAACCCGTTCGGATCGGTATGGGCTTCCTTGCTCGAAACGGGATTGCTCAGCCGATTGGAGAACTCCACATGGCCGTCAAGGAAGAGGAAATTGTGGCCGCTGCCGTGCCGCGCCGCGATCAGGCTGTTGTTGGCGCCGAGCGGATTCACGCAGCCCGTGGCGGCGCTGGTGTTGGGACACACCCAGCGGAAGTAGTTGTTGCGCCCGTCGATCAGATAGAGAGTCGTGGACGGCTGCTTGATGGAGCCTACCGCCGTGACCGCCGAAACACCGCCGCCACCGGGACCGCCAATGACCTGGTTGCGGGAATATGCGACCCCGTAGTTCAGCGGCGTGGTGGCGTTGCTCGTGGCACCGCCGGTCTGGAAGTTGGTGTAGTTGGCCGAGGGGCAGTTGTAGACACGGAGATCGCCGACGTACTTGGTCAGCGACACGTAGAATTCCGTGTTCGCGGCACCAATGGTGTCCGGCTGCACGTACCCGGAACCGAGAGGATAGCGTTCCTTGTTGTCGTCGGCGTACATGGCCACGGCCAGGCCAAGCTGTTTGAGATTGCTCACGCAGGAGATGGAACGGGCCTTCTCGCGGGCCTGCTGAAGGGCGGGAAGCAGCATCGCAGCCAGAATGGCAATAATCGCGATGACCACCAGCAGTTCGATGAGGGTGAAACCGGATTTCTTCATGGCAGTCTCCTGTTTTTGATGTTTTTGACTCACACTGACCAGAAAGACACTCCGTTTCCTACCAAAGCCAGCCGCGCCTTGGCGAAACATCATGTGCCGCAGACAACCGCAACAGCCCATGCGTTCCAGACACCGCCGACTCAAGACAACGAGACACGGAGGCGACAGCAACGCCGCTTGCGGAGCGACCATATCTCTCGATTTAGTTTATTTCAATCGAAAAGATGAAGTTGTGACGGAAAAACCCGCCAGCGCGGCCAGATGCTTCCCCCGCCCTCCTCCCCGGCCCCGGCGAAATCGCCGCCGTGGCGGCGACTATGGCATCGCGTGGGAAACCCGTCGCCCGGTCTTCCGGAACTCGGCGGAGTGTGGACAAAGCCCGCGCACAGATGGAACGGCAAAACGAAAGAGGCAAAGAACCAGGGCCAACCTCTGCCAAACTCCAGTAAAAGTTGCGCATGGTTCACCGAAGTCGAGAAACCGGCGCAACGCCCGCGAGGAGCCGCTGTAGGCAATAGGGCCGACTGGCCGATGGGGCCGGGCGATACAATCACTGCCCTCGTCGCTGGATATGAGCCATCCGGGGCGTAGCCCGGAAGCAAGCGAGGGAATCTGCGTTTCTCGGTATCATTATGGTTTGCAGTACAATGCGGAGGATGGCCACCATGAGGAGAGCACATGGCCAGGATGCCGGAAGGTAGGGGCGAATCCTGCCGACCAGGGCATCGGGGCTGGTAGGCGATTGCTGGGGAGGGAGGTGCCCCGTGCGGTCCAGGACCGCTCCGACAAGCCCGGAAAACCTGTAGCTGTTATCGGCTCTTCCGGGGGGCTTGTGGCTGTTATGTGGCTGTTATGAATCTATGCTTGGATAGGCAGTAGTAGGCAGTTTAGGTAGAAAAGTGGCGCCCCGGGCGGGAATTGAACCCACGACCTACGGCTTAGGAGGCCGTCGCTCTATCCAACTGAGCTACCGGAGCGGAGTTCGAAATATGCTCTCCGGGAGGTGGATTGCAAGGCTGGATGGCTATCGGGCGGGCTGGAGGGGGCCGTAGTCGTAGGTTTTGGCGGTGGTGGGACGGAGGGCGGGTTCGGGGGTCTGGTGGTCGAGCCAGGCGCGGATTTGGCGGTTGGCTTCGCGGAGTTCGGCGGAGGGGCTG
>LVAZ01000098.1 GCA_001603055.1 Victivallales bacterium Lenti_02 | reverse complement strand
GGCGGGCGAACGCGGCCTGCCGGTCTATCCGGCCCACATGGCCCCCGAGACCGTCTCGGTCGAGCGGCTCCTGACCAACATGCGCGCCCTGAGCACCCATTTCGTCGTCCTCGTCGGCGAATACGGCGGCACCAGCGGCATCCTCACCCTGGGGGACATCATGGGCGAACTCATGGGCTACCTGCCCGCTAGCCTCGAGGGCGAAGTCACCGAACCGCCCGAGGAGGGCGCCATCTTCGCCGACGGGCGGACGCTTCTCCGCCAGCTCAACGAAATCCACGGGGTGGATCTCCGGACCGAGGAGGCGGACACGCTCGGCGGCTTCATCCACGAGCGCCTCGGGCGGCTGGCCCGCGCCGGGGACGAGGTCGTCGCGGGGAACCATCTCCTGCGCGTGGTCCGCATGTCCGGGCGGCGGGTCGGCATGGTGCGCATCCAGCAGGCCGAAGTCCACGGCGACGACGGGGAGGACGCATCATGATTCCCCCGTCGGTCCTGATTCTCCTGGTCGGCCTGCTCATCCTTCTCGAAGGCTTCTTCAGCGGGGCCGAAACCGTCTTCACCTCCACCAGCAAGGCCTTCATCCACGACCTGGCCCAGAAGGGCGACCGCACGGCCCGGCTCATCCGGGACATGCTCGCCAAGGCCGAACGCTTCCTGGGCACCACCCTGCTGGGCACCAACCTGTCCGTGACTTCCTCGACGACCCTCTGCCAGATGCTCCTGGCCCGCACCCTCTTCGCCAATCCCGAGGTGACGGAGGCGCTGGCCCGCCTGCCGGTCCGCTGCAACTGGGAGAGCGTGGCGAACACTCTGGTGATGACCCCGCTCATCCTGCTCTTCGGCGAACTCCTGCCCAAATCCCTCGGCCGCGCCCATGCGGACGCCCTGGCCCCCCGCCTGGCCCCCCCCCTGCAATGGGCCGGCGGCATTCTCCGCCCGGGCGTCGTCTGCATCGGCGGAATCGCCAACGGCCTGATTCGGCTGCTCGGCGGCACCCCCGGTGGCCTGGTCGCCCCCCATGTGACCCGCGACGACCTGCGCGAACTGGCCGCAATGGCGACCGAGCAGGGCCTGGTGCCGGAGCAGGCCGGCACCATGCTGAAAACCGTCTTCCAGCTCGACCAGCGGCCCGTCTCCGCCATGATGACCCCTCTGGTCTCCGTCTGCTCCCTCCCCGCCACCGCCACCATCGCCGAGGCCGAGGCCCTGGTCGCCGAGAGCGGCCACGCCCGCTTCCCCGTCTATCAAAACCGGGTGGACGAGATCGTCGGCACCGTCGATGTCCGCGCCCTGCTTTTCCGCCGCAGCCAGGACCCGCGCTTGACCGACCGCACCGGCATCGCCCCCTTTGTGGACCGGGAGACGCTCTTCGTCCCCGAAACCAAGTCCGTCGTCGACCTCTTGGCCGACCTGCGCTACCGCAAGACCCATATGATGGTCGTGGTGGACGAGCACGGCGGGGTGACGGGCATCGTCACCATCCGCGATCTGGTCGAGGAAATCATCGGCGAGATTCACGACGAACGGGACCAGCCCGGCACCAGCATCGAGCAGATCGGCGACGAGATGCTCGAATGCGAGGGCCGTCTCGATGTGCGCGAACTGGCCGAGCGCCTCGCCATCGCCATCGAGCCCAACGGCTTCGAGACCGTCGCCGGACTCGTCCTCAAACTGGCCGGGCGCATCCCCCGCGAAGGCGAAACCTTCGCCCTCGACGGCTACGACGTCACCGTCCTGGCCATGGACCGGCGCCGCATCGAGCGCCTCCGCTTCGCCCGCCGCCCGTGAAGCGCGTCCTGCGTGCCGTTCCGGGTTCCGCCCTCACCCCCCGTTCCGCTGCCGCCAGGCCGCGAATTCCTCGACGGTGGTGAACTCCTCCACGAACATGCCGCCCTCGAATTCGCAGGGCTCGTTGCCGTGGGGGTAGGACCGGCAGAGAAGGGGCCGGTTCTCGTAGTCCTGGCAGCGCCCGTCCGGGCCCAGCTTCGCGCAGGGGGTTTCGAAGGCCACCAGCCAGTCGCCCTCGCGGTCGATCAACACCCGCACATTGCGGTGCAGGAGATACCAGCGCACATCGTCGTAGTCCTCCTCCGTCTCCGGCGGGTCCACCTCGATGGCCATGTAGCGGCAGCAGAGCGCGCCGCATTGCGCGCAGGGCAGGGTTCGTTTGGTTTTGCGGGACATGGGGGCTCCGGGTTGCGGTCGTGCCGTAGTTTCGCCTTTGCCGGGGCGGACTTCAAGGACCGGGGGGCGTATTCGGTTGCATGTGCGGTAGCGGGGGTATAGTTCAGGACAACCCCATTCCGAACCAAGCGCGGGAGACTGCCCATGAAATTCATGATCCGCTGCGATGTCGAGGGGGTGACCGGCGTCACCACCTACCACCAGGCCGAAAGCACCGCCTTCGGCCGGGATATGCTGATGAACGACCTCAACGCCGCCATCGCCGGCCTGCTCGCCACCGGCGACCACGAAATCGTCGTCTACGACGAGCACACCGACGGCCGCAACGTCCTCCTCGACCAGCTCCCCGACGCCGTTTCCGTGATCTGCGGCAAACCCCTCTACCGGGCGGAATGGGGCGGCATCGACGCCAGTTTCGACGCCATGCTGATGGTCGGCTTCCACGCCCGCGCCGGGGTGCCGGGCGCCCTGCTGCCGCACAGCTACTCGCTGCGCAACCTGCGCCTCGCCGTCAACGACTTCGAACTCGGCGAAATCGGCATGGAAGCCGCCGTAGCGGGCGATTTCGGCATTCCCGTCTGGCTGGTCACCGGCGACTCCGCCGGCATGGCCGAGGCCGAGGCCATCCTCCCCGGCGTGCGCACCGTGACCGTCAAGGAAGCCATGGGCGAAAGCGCCGCCCTCTGCCACTCGCCCCGGCGCACCGCCCGCCTCATCGAGCAGGCCGCCCGCGAGATCGTCGCCTCCCCGCCCCCGGTCAAGCCCCTCTCCTTCTCCCACCCGGCCAAACTCGACATCCGGATCGACGAATCCCCCTTCCTCCAGGCCCTGCGCGACCTCTGCCCCGATTCCTTCGTCGGCCTCCAGGACCTCCGCTTCGTGGCCGACACCGTCACCGCCGCCTGGTCCGACTTCCTCCACCTCCAGACGGAGGCCGAGAAGGCTCTCATCAACCCGCCGAACGGTTTCTGACCACGTTTCCCCGCCCAGAGGACATAACCACGGAGCATTCAGGATGACGATTTCCGCTTTCGCCCGCTCGGGCGCGGTGCTGGCCCTGGCCATGAACCTGGCCCTGGCCGGGGAATCCCCGCGCCTTCCCGAACGCCTGTCCCTCGCCGAGGCCCTGCGCCTCGCCGCCAACCACAACAAGACCATCCAGGCCGCCCAGCAGCAGGCCGAGGCCAACCGCCACCGGGTCACCACCGCCCGCGGCGCCTTCGACCCCCGCGCCTACGGCGAAACACGCTGGACGGACGAGGACTCCACCACCGCCGACAGCGCCGAGGGACGCCTCGCGGCGGGGGTCGAGAAACGCTTCGCCACCGGCACCGAGGTCGGGGTTTCCAGCTCCTGGCTCTACACCGACGACCACCGCAGCGCCAGCGGCGCCACCAATCCCCTGCACGACGCCGCCGGCGCGGTGACCGTCAGCCAGGACCTGCTCCGCAACTTCGGCCCCGCCGTCAACACCACCGGCATCCGCGTGGCGGAAAACACCTGGCAGGCCGCGCGCGAAGGCGTGCGCGACGCCCTCATCTGGAATCTCTACCAGGTCGAGCAGGCCTACTGGCAGATTCACTACGCCGAGGCCGACCTGCGCGTGCGCCACGAGCAACTGGCCCGCGCCCAGCGCCTGGTCGAGGTGGCCGAGGCCCAGGTGCGCGTGGGCGAGGCCGCCCCCATCGAAATCACCCGCGCCCGCTCGAGCGCCGCCTCCCAGGAAGTCTCCATCCTGAACGCGGAAAACGACCTCGCCCTGCTCCGCAACCGCCTGCTCCGCCTGCTCGGCATCATCCAGGACGGCAATCTGGCCCAGCCCTTCGCCCTGGCCGACGCGCCGCCCCCCGTGGCCGCGCCCCCCGCCCTCGATCAATCCCTCGCCATCGCCCGCGAACGCCGCCCCGACTGCCGCCAGGCCGCCCTGCTCCTGGCCAGCGCCGAGGCCGAAACCGACTACGCCAAAAACCAGCTTCTCCCCTCCCTGCGCCTCTTCGCCGGAGTCGGCGTGGCGGGCCAGGACGGCGGCTTCGGCNNCCGCGCCGAGTTCCCCCTTGGCAACCAGGTGGCGAAGGGACGCCACGGCACCGCCCGCGCCCTCCGCCTCCGCGCCGCCATCCAGCAGCGCGACATTCTCGAACAGGCCCTCCGCGAAGTCGCCGACGCCTCCGACACCCTTGCCGTATCCGTCCGCAAAACCGAAACCGCCCGCCATTCCCGCGAGCTGGCCGAGGAACTCCTCGTGGCCGAGGAGAAGAGCTTCAAGCTCGGCCGCAGCACCAGCCTCGATGTGCTGAACGCCCAGCAGGCCCTGGCCCAGGCCGAACGCGAGGAGGTCCGCGCCCGGGTCGCCTACGCCACCGCCCTCGGCAATCTTCACGCCGTCCGCGGCGACTACCTCGAAACCAAGCAGATTCCCCTCCCCGAGCCGGACGCGGAATAACGCCGCGCCGACGGCACGCCTACTGCCCCAGCCGCTTGGGGCCGGACGGGGCCTCGATGCCGGGATGGATGGCGAGGTCGCGCCCCACCTGCCGGCCCTTGTCGAGCAGGTCCGCCCGGCAGCGGGCCGGATCGCGGCGGCGGGTGACCAGGCGCGGATAGCGGACCGCGCAATACTCGTCCAGCTCCGCGTCGCCGCGCTGCACCAGGGCGCGGACCGCCGCCGTCTCCGGGACGTGTTCCCGACGCAGGGTCTCCGCGAAACCGCTCAGGATGCCGAGGGTGAAATCGCGCCGCGCGTTCGGCCCCAGCCGGCGGCGCCAGGAGAACAGAATCCATTCCCGGCGGCAGAACTCGCGCACGTAGTCGAAGACATAGTGGGCCAGGCGCACGTTCAGCGGCGTGCCGCTGATTTCGAGCACCGTGCCGCTGCGATCATTCTCCGGGTCGTAGCCCGGCACCCAGACTACCCGCACCAGATAGAACTCCCCCAGCAGGGAAGACATGAACTGCTCGTCCCGGGAATGGCGCTTTTTCACCTCGCCCACCCGGATGGTCAAATAATCGCGCCGGGCGCCGTGCTCCAGCAAGTCGATATTGTGGCGCTCCATGAGTTCCCGCGCCTTGGCCAGAGCCAGCTCGGCCTCGTGCCGGTTCGGACTCTCGGCCAGGGCCAGCAGCTTGCGCACCCGGACCAGAATCCGGTCCCCGTCGGCCAGCTCCCCCTCCCCCGCGACGATCTGGTCGAGGGTCGGGTAGTCCGTCCGCGTCCGCGGCACGACCGCCAGCCAGTGGCAGGCCTGCCGGAATTTGTCACCGTGGGGCGGCTCCCCGGCCCCGTGCAGGACTTCCTCGGCCACCTGATGGGCCATTTCGTGCCGCAGCACGTCCACCACCGCGTACCAGGGATGATTCCACAGCAGCCGCCAGCTCAGCCGCAGCTCGCGCCGGGGCGCGCCGTGCCAGCAACCCCATTGGCTTTCGCTGTCGGACACGGCGAACACCGGGGCCCGCAGCGCCTGGGCGTGCTCGCGGGGCAGGCCCCAGCGCGCCACCTCCCATTCCTCGGCCAGACCGGCCAGAAACCGGCGCTCCCATTCGTCCCGGGGCAGTCGCGCCATCTCAGCGGTCCTCGTCGCTGCCGTCGGGAGTCACGTCGATCACTTCCCGCTCGTCGGGCGGCGACCCCCCGCGCTGGACGAAGAGCCAGTTCACCGAATGGGCCTTCAGCCAGTTCAGCAGCACCCCGCGCAGAGGGCGGCGGGTGGCGGGGATCAGGAGGAGAAAACCGACCGCGTCCGTCAGCAGACCGGGAGTGAGCAGCAGCACCGCCGCCAGCAGGATCATCACCCCCTCGAGCAGCTCCGGCGCCGGATTCTGCCCCTCGGCGAAACTGCGCTGAATGCGGTGCAGATGCAGAATCCCCTCGCGCCGGGCCAGATGCGCCCCGAGCAGCGCGGTCAGCACCACAATCGCCAGCATGGACGGCCAGCCCACCATCTCCGCCACCTGCACCAGCAGGTACAGCTCGACGATGGGAACCAGCAGAAACAACAGAAACAGACGCGGCAGCATGAGCAACTCCAGTGGATGACAAAGGGGAAACGTAATCCCCTCCGCCCGGATTGACAGCCGACGGCAAGTTGGCAGGATCGTCCAGATGGGCGCGGGCCGGTGGCGACCGCAGGGCCAACCGTTATATTCCGAAAGCGCAACCATTGCCGCATCAATCCGCCCCCGCCTGCGGGCCGGGGCCAGGAGAAGCCCATGAACCACGCCGAACTGCTCGAACAACTCAGCTCCTTCTGTCCCGAGACCCGCGCCGCCGCCCTGCGCCGCCTGCTCGAAGACTCGCCCAGGCCCGCCAAGCCGGTCAGCGACTGGTTCAACATGCACCTCCACAGCTTCTTCTCCTACAACGGGGAAGGCTGGTCTCCCAGCCGCCTCGCCTGGGAGGCCCGCGAGCAGGGACTCTACGCCATCGCCGCCTGCGACTTCGACGTGCTCGAAGCCCTCGATGAACTCCTCGCCGCCGGCGACCTGCTCGGCCTGCGCGCCGCCGTCGGCTTCGAGAGCCGTGTCTTCTTCCGCGAATACGCCAACCACGACATCAACTCCCCCGGCGAACCCGGCGTCTTCTACTTCATGGGCATGGGCTTCGCCGCCCCGCCCAAGCCCGGCTCCAAGGGCGCGGCCGTCCTCGCCGACATGCTCGCCCGCTCCCACGCCCGCAACCGCAACCTCATCGGCCGCATCAACGCCGCCCTCGGCGAACTCGTCCTCGACTACGACGCCGACGTCCTCCCCCTCACCCCCCGCGAAAACGCCACCGAGCGCCACATCGTCGGCGCCTACTACGACAAGTCCCGCGCCCAGCTCGGAGCCCGCGCCGCCGCCTTCTGGGCCGCCAAGCTCGGCCTCGAACCCGCCGCCGCCGAAACCCAGTTCGCCAACCCCAACGCCTTCACCGACCTGCTCCGCTCGAAGCTCATGAAAAAGGGCGGACCGGGCTACATCCAGCCCGACGAAACCACCTTCCCCCTCCTCGACGACGTCATCGGCATGATCCGCGAATGCCGCGCCATCCCCATGAGCGCCTGGCTCGACGGCACCCGCAGCGGCGAAAGCAACCCCGCCGAGCAGCTCGAATGCCTCGCCGCCAAGGGCGTCGCCGCCGTCAACATCATCCCCGACCGCAACTGGAACGTCAAGGACCCCGCCGCCGCCGCCAAACTGATCCATGAAATGGACCGCTACATCGCCGCCGCCAAGGCCCTCGACCTCCCCATCAACGTCGGCACCGAACTCAACAAACCCGGCCAGCGCTTCGTGGACGACTTCGCCGCCGCACCCATGAAACCCCACCACGCCGACTTCCTCCAGGGCGCCCGGGTCATGGTCGGCCAAACCCGCCTCCTCCGCTTCGCGGACTACTCCTACATCGACGACCGGGCCGCCGCCGACCACCCCGCCCGCAGGGACCGCAACGCCTTCTTCGCCGCCGTCGGTGCCCTCCCCGGCCCCGATGCCGCCACCCTCGCCAAACTCGCCGAAATGAGCCCCGCCAACGCCCTGGACTACCTGAGCGGCTGCGCCGCCCGCGGCCAGTGGCGCTAACCGACCAACCAACGCCCCCAAACGGAGAGCCGAGCATGTTCCCCACCATCCCCAAGGAAACGGTCGAACGCCGCTACGAAGACGCCAAACTGGTCTACGCCGCCCTCGGCGTGGATGCCGACGCCGCCCTCGAACAACTGCGCCAGACCGCCATCTCCCTGCACTGCTGGCAGGGCGACGACGTGGCCGGCTTCGAAGTCCACGACGACCCCGTGGCCGGCGGTGGCATCATGGCCACCGGCAACTACCCCGGTGCCGCCCGCACCGCCGACCAGCTCCGCGCCGACGCCGAGAAGGCCTTCTCCCTCATCCCCGGCAAACTCCGCTTCAACCTCCACGCCATCTACGCCGAAACCGACGGCCAGCCCGTCGACCGCGACCAGCTCAAGCCCGAGCACTTCGCCAAATGGATGCAGTGGGCCAAGAAACTCGGCATCTGCCTCGACTTCAACCCCACCTTCTTCGCCCACCCCCTCGCCGGCGACGGCTACACCCTCTCCCACGCCAACCCCGACATCCGCAAATTCTGGGTCCGCCACGACCTCGCCTGCCGCCGCATCGCCGAGGCCATGGGCCGCGCCCAGGGCGCGCCCTGCGTCGTCAACCACTGGATTCCCGACGGCGCCAAGGACCAGCCCGTCGACCGCTGGAGCCCCCGCCAGCGCCTCGTCGAATCCCTCGACGAAATCTTCGCCGCCGACATCGACCCCGCCTTCTGCAAGGACGCCGTCGAGTGCAAGCTCTTCGGCATCGGCAGCGAGGACTACGTGGTCGGCTCCCATGAGTTCTACCTCTGCTACGCCATGACCCACGCCCCCATGCTCTGCCTCGACATGGGCCACTTCCACCCCACCGAGACCATCCACGACAAGATCAGCGCCGTCCTCACCTTCCAGAACGAGCTGCTCCTCCACGTCAGCCGCGGCATCCGCTGGGACAGCGACCACGTCGTCATCCTCAACGACGACATCCGCTGCCTCTTCCAGCAGATCGTCCGGGGCAACGCCCTCTCCTGCACCAACATCGCCCTCGACTTCTTCGACGGCAGCATCAACCGCGTCGGTGCCTGGACCATCGGCACCCGCGCCACCCAGAAGGGCATCCTCGCCGCCCTCCTCGAACCCACCGAGAAACTGCGCACCTTCGAGAACGCCGGCAACGGCGCCGCCAAGCTCGCCCTCCTCGAAGAGTGCAAGACCCTCCCCCTCGGCGCCGTCTGGGACATGTTCTGCCTCCAGCAGGGCGTCCCCACCGGCACCGCCTGGATCGCCGACATGCTCGACTACGACCGCGAGGTCGTCCGCCAGCGCTGACAGGAACCCCCATGCCCAATTTCTTCGTCATCTCCGTCATGGCCGAAGACCGCACCGGCATCGTCGCGGATGTCACCACCGCCATCCGCGACCTCGGCGGCAACCTCGCCGACATGAGCCAGACCGTCCTCCGCGGCCACTTCACCATGATCCTCATCGCCTCCTTCCCCGAGGCCGTCGCCCCCGGCGACATCCGCGCCGCCCTCGAGGCCGTCCAGGGGGCGACCCCCTTCGCCGTCGGCCTCCGCGCCTGCCCCGCCGAACCCCCGGTCGAGCAGGCCGCCATCGACGAGCGCCAGTACGTCCTCACCGCCGTCGGCCCCGACCGCACCGGCCTCGTCTCCGCCGTCGCCGAATACCTCCGCCAGAAGGACATCAACATCCGCGACCTCTCCACCTGCGTCGAGAACGGCGTCTACACCATGATCCTCCTCCTCGAACTCCCCCCCGGCACCGACGTCGCCCGCCTCAAGCGCAGCCTCCAGATCGCCATGGAAGACGTCGCCCTCAACGTCGAAATCCGCCACCACGCCCTCTTCCGCAGCACCAACGAAATCTGACCCCGTTCGTAGTACAGCCTTCAGGCTGCTCCCCGTCCCCGTTCGTAGTACAGCCTTTAGGC
>LVAZ01000596.1 GCA_001603055.1 Victivallales bacterium Lenti_02 | reverse complement strand
TCTTGGCGGCGGGGACCAGGGGCAGCCGGTCGAGCGCCACCGTCCCGGTGGCCAGGGAACTGGCATTGAGCTGGGTCAGCAGGGCCCCGTCGCCGGCAAAACTGGTGCCCACCACGTCGCCTTCGGCGTCGACCGAGAACACCACATCTTCCTCCCGGACCGGCTCGCGCCAGACCTTCAGCATGAGGGAGTTGGCGACGGCACCAGTGGCATCGAGCCGGATGGCCTCGGCGGCGGTGAAAGTGTTGGACTGGTCGAGCCGGGCGAAGGCGGGGACATTGACCAAGTCCGCAAAACTGCCGCTGGTGGCCACGGCGGCCAGCCCCTCGATCTTGGCGGCGGGGACCAGGGGCAGCCGGTCGAGCGCCACCGTCCCGGTGGCCAGGGCGGCGGCATCGAGGTTGGTCAGCAACGATCCGTCGCCGGCGAAGCTGGCTCCCACCACGTCGCCCTCGGCGTCAACCGAAAAAACCGGTTCGAGAACCTCGGGCCGCACGGGCTGGGAAGGAAGAATCTGGAAGAGGATCATATTGGTGTAGGGCATAGCCGGTTCGAGGGACAAAGCCAGACTCGAAGCGGTGAAGGTGTTCGGCAGGTCCAGCCGGGCGAAGGGCGGCAGATCGACGAGGTCCTCGATACTGCCGCTCGAAGCCACATCCGCCAAGGCTCCGATTTGCGTGTCCACATAGCTTGCCAGAGCCAGGGTGCCGTCCGCCCCGGGCAGGGTCAGAGTCTGCATCGACTCCACGCGCCCCGGGGAAACCTGGAGCTTGACCATCCGGCCGGGTGAACCAGCGGATTCGAGGAAAAATGCGCTGTCGCGGACCCGGATTTCGGGGTAGTTGAGGGTTTTGTTGGCCAGGGTTTCGGTGCCGCCGAGGGTCGCGGCCGTGCCGTCGATCTTGCCGGGGGCAATGCCGGCGTTGGCGGCGATATGGTTGTTGGCGATGGTGCCTTCGGCGATCATGGCGCCGACCACGCCGCCGCCCGCGATGCGCAGGCCGCCGTCGCTGTTCTGGATCAGCCCCGCGCCGGCCAAGTCCCGCGCCAGCTTGGCCTTGCCGATGACGCCATCCCGCACGGCGTTCCCATCCACCCCGCCCGCATCCACCTTGGCCGCCTGCAGAGCGTAGGGCACCGAACGCAGGGGCAGCCGGGGAGCCAGCGTTTCCCCCCCCACCTGGATTTCCAGATAGAGCGGCTGCGAGAAGTCGGCGGGAAGCGCGGTCACGCTGCCGAGGACGGCGACGAAGCGCCCCTCGTCCACCGACACCGTCCCATGGAACTCCGTCCAGAGTTCGGTGCCCTCGGCCACCTGGCCGAAGAGACGGAAGGTCATGGCCACCGGCCCTTCGAGGGGGGCTCCCGCCGCATCCGTGAGATAGCCCTGGTAGGAGATGGTCCGGGGCACATCCCCCAGCAGGGGAACAGCGCAGAGAACCGCGGCGCAAAGCAGGGAGGCAAAGGGGAGGAGCGACTTCTTCATGACCCACCTCGGCAGAACATCTGGGTTCGGTCGGACGGAAAAATGCTTGGCTGGCAGGGAGGATACGGCAGAATAGTTTCCACTCTCGGACCACCAGCGCCGAAGGGGGGGCTCCCCGCAACCGCCGGCCTAAGGAAAAACCCGACCAGCAGACACGGCGCGGAATCCCCAAACGACGCCTAGTGCATACGGAATAGTAGTTCCAAACCCGTTCAAGTGCAATAGAACGTGGAAAAAGCCACCGGAATCCAGCAGTATACTCCCGTGGCGGGGCGAGTGCGGTCAGAGGGTCTGGAGGAAACGGACGGCGCGGGTGATGTCGCCGACCGGATCGCCGCCCACTTCGCGCTCGATGGCGTAGTAGCCCTTGAAGCCCTGCTCGTCGAGCCGCCGCACGAACTCCGGCCAGTCCACCCAGCCCTCGCCCAGCGGCACCTCGCGGCGACCTTCGGGAAAGACCTTGCCGTCCTTCGCGTGGACATGGACGACGTAGGGGCCGAGGACGCTGGCCCCCTCGACGGGCTGGTATTCGGCGAAGGCCCGCTCGCGGTCGTAGGGCTCGCCTTTCTGCTGCATGTAGCGGGCGGGCCAGAGAATCAGATTGGCGGGATCGTAGTTGACCCGCAGGCTCGAACTGCCCACCTCCTCGATCATGGCGCGGAGCGTGGCCGGCGGCTCCGGCCCGGTCTCGATGGCCAGACAGGCCCCCACCTTCTCACCGTGCGCGCAAATCTGCCCGAAGGCGTCCGCGAAACGGGCCCAGACGGGATCGTTCCGGTCATGGGGCATGATCCCGCAATGGCCCTGCCAGATGCCGCATTCGAGGTCCGCCGCCAGTTCCAGCAGCCGCTTCCCCTTCTCGATATGCCCGGCCCAGCCATCCGGCTTGCCCAGGTCCACCTCTCCGCCCCAGGCGCTGATCGCCGAGATTTCCAAGCCCAGCGAGCGCACATGCGCCACCAGTTGGCGCCGCCCGGCGGCATCCAGATCCTCGGGACGGAACCCCTTGGCGCTCGAACTGAGATGGACGCCCGTCGCCCCCATTTGGGCGGCGGCTTTCATCCCCTCGTAGGCGTCCATCCGCAAATTGTGGACCATCACGGCGATTTTGACTGGCATGGGAGCATCCTTTCCTGGCTGCGGCTCGCCCCCCAATGTACGGGCACCCGCAGGCGCGTCAACCCCCAGCCGCCATGTTTTTCCACCCCTGCCCAAGCCAAGTCTGCGGCTCCGCCATACGGTCCGGCCCC
>LVAZ01000097.1 GCA_001603055.1 Victivallales bacterium Lenti_02 | reverse complement strand
GGCCACCGAGCCGCCGGCCGCGAAGGTGCGGCAGGCCGCGTGCAGCCCGGGCACCACCCCCGGCAGCCACACCAGCCATTCCGGCGCCACCTCCCAGGCGTAGGCATCCGCCAGATGGCCGACCACCGCCTGCACTAGGGACAAGCCCGGGTGCGAGTAGCCCAGCACCCCGTGGTCGAGCCGCCGCCGCAAGGCCGCCAGGATCGGCGGCGGCGCGGCGAAATCCATGTCGGCGAGCCACATCGCGATCAGGCCGGGATCGGAGTAGCGGCTCCACTTCACGCTGTCGGTGGCGCGGCGTTCGAGAGGGGTGTCGAAATCGGAGGCTAGCGGGGCGGCGGTTGGGGGGCCGGAAAGGATGGGGGAGTTCATGTCGGCGAAAAGGGTGCTGCTTTTTGTCTTGTGTCCGGACGGGAACGTGCCTAAAATCATCAGCGAAGGGAAATGCGTGAACCCAAGCGCAGAGAGTAACTCCGGCAAGCCCGGAGGCAAGGACTCCCATGAAACTTTTCCCCTTCCCCCCCTCCCGTCGTTTCACCCTCATCGAACTGCTGGTCGTCGTCGCGATCATCGCGATCCTGGCCGGCATCCTCCTGCCCGCTCTGGCCCTGGCGCGCGAGAAGGCCCGCCGGGTGAGCTGCGCCTCGAACCTGCGCAATCTGGGGACGGCGATCCGCCTCTACGCCAACGACGCGGACGAACTCTTCCCCCCGGACGACAATGCCGCCGGGCTGGGTTGCCTGCTCCTCGCGGGGCAGGTCAAGACCACGAAGATCTTCATCTGCCCGAGCACCGTCACGCGCCCGGAGCCGGGCCTGACCCTGACCGACGCGCACCTGGACTACGTCTACAAGGGCGGCGGCAGCGAAAAGAGCTGCGGCATCGAGACGGGCCTGGCGGCCGACCGCGTCCGCAACGCCAACCACACCCATTTCGGCAATGTGCTTTTCGGCGACGGCCATGTCGAGTCCTTCAAAGGGCGCACCTGGGCCATCGAGAACCAGTCCCACAATACCGGCGGCTGGCCCCTCGATCCCCACTAGCCCGGTCCCGGAACACGTTCAGATGTCCTGCCAGGGGATGATGTCGGCGTGGTTGCGGGCGGGGTCGTAGCGCACCACCATCCCGGTCATCTGCCAGGATGGCACCACCAGGCATTCGCCGCCGCCCTCGCCCGCGCGGCCGTAGCGGAACTCGCGGTGGAAGTGGCCGAGAAAGATGCGCCGCGCGCCCCGGGCGAACCAGCGTTCCGCATACTCGCGCACGGCCTCCTCGGGCAGATATTTCGGCCGCAGGCGACCCGCCTGCTCGAATCTGCGCTTGATGGCGTGGACCAGGCGCTTCCCGCCGGGGACGTAGCCGAAGAACAGCCGCGAGAGGGGATTCTTGGTGGCCAGGCGCAGAAGCCGGTAGCCCAGGTCGCGCCGGTTGACCAGATCGCCGTGGGCAAGCAGCAGCTCCCCCTCGCGCCATTCGCGCGGGGACCAGAAGCTGAAGCAGTCGGGATGGTGGGCGCCCACGTAGAATTCATGGTTGCCTTCGAGCAGGCCGACGCGGCGGCGCGGCAGTTCGCGGCGGCACCAGTCCAGCAGCCGCCGCCCGGTCTCGGTCTCGAACCGCTTCGCCCCGAGCCAGAGGTCGAGGATGTCGCCGAGCAGCACCAAGTCCTCTCCCGTTTCCTCGATCCGGGCAAGCATCGCGAAGAATTCGTCCCGCCGGGGATGCCGGTCGGTCAGATGGGAGTCGGCGACAAGGATCATGGCATGGTTCCGGGAAATGAGTATGGGGAAACATAGCCGCAACCGGCGGCGGGACAATGCCGGCGGTTGCCACGGCCCGCTTCCCCGGCTATGCTTATGGACATTCGTTTTCTGCCAAGGATGCCCATGACGTATTTCCGCGTTCCTATCCTGTCCCTGCTCGGCCTGCTTGCCGCCGGCTGCATCCATCTGGAACAGCGCGTCCAGATCAATCCGAACGGTTCGGGGGTGGTGACCTACGAGTATTCCGTGGCGGAGGATGTCTTCGCCGCCCTCGCCGCCGGGCACCTGGCCGTCGGTTCGTGGCAGTCCCCGCCCGCAGCCGGCTTGTCCTGGTTCGCCAGCGAACGGGCCGTGAACGAGCATTTCACGGCTCCCGAGTTCGAGGTGCAGCTCTATCGGGTGAACCGCCGGGATGGCCGCCGGGTGATCCGGATCGTGGTCCTGACCCCCAGCCTGCAACGGGCGCTCGACACCGGCAAGCTGGGCGATTTCCGGCTGGCCCGGACCCCGGAGGGGAACTGGCGCTTCGCCAGCCAGCCCCCCGCCGGACCGGCCGCCGCGAAACCCAGCAAGGCGGAGGTGGCCCGGCTGCGCGCCCTGTGCGACGATCTCTGGCTGCGCCTCGAAGTGAGCACTCCCGCCCCCATTCTCGACACCACCGCCAAGGACCGCCGGGAGCGCCAGGCAGTCTGGCTGTTCGATCCCGCGACCGACGACTCCTTCCTCCGCGTCCGGCCCCGGATCGAGCTGGTCTACCGGGGCGACTGAAACCAATCGCCCGCCCGGCCGGAGACGCCCGACAGCACACGGCCCGCGCCGGATGTCCGGAGCGGGCCGCGGAGAGATGGACGGGGAACGGAGGCTAGCTCACCAGCGCCTGGCAGGCGGTGATGGCGGCGACGCCGACGATATCCTCGGCCGAGCAGCCCCGGCTGAGGTCGTTCACCGGCTTGGCGAGGCCCTGGAGGATCGGGCCGTAGGCGTCGGCCCCGGCGAGGCGCTCGGTGATCTTGTAGCAGATGTTGCCCGCGTTCAGATCGGGGAAGATGAGGATGTTGGCGTCGCCCTTGAGGGCGCTGCCGGGGGCCTTCTTGGCGGCGATGGCGGGGACGAGGGCCGCGTCGGCCTGGAGTTCGCCGTCCACCACGGCGTTGATGCCTTCGGCCGCGACGCGGGCCTTGGTCTTGGCGGCGGCCTCGATCATCTTGTCCACGATCTCGTGCTTGGCGCTGCCCTTGGTGGAGAAGGAGAGGAAGGCGACCTTGGCGACGCCGCCGAGCAGGGCCTTGTGGGTCTGGATGGTGGAGATGGCGATGTCCACCAGCTCGTCGGCGGTGGGATTGGGGTTCACGCCGCAGTCGGCGTAGAGCAGGGTCGAGTCGCCGGCCGCCGTGGGTTCGCGCAGGTCCATGACGAAGCAGGAGCTGCCGATCTTGATGCCGGGGGCGGTGCCGATGCAGTGGAAGGCGCTGCGCAGCATGTCCGGCGTGCTGGCGATCGAGCCGGCGACCAGCCCGTCGGCGGTGCCGTTCTTGAGCATGAGGTTGCCGAAGTAGAGCCGGTTCTTCACCGCCTCGCGGGCCTGTTCGAGGGTCATGCCCTTGCTTTTCCGGCGCTCGAAGAGGATGGTGGCCAGGGCCTCGGCCTCGGGCGAGGAAAGGTAGTCGACGACGGTCACGTCGAGCCCGGCGAAGGAAACGCCGTCGGCGCTCTTCTCGGCCTCGGCGGGGGTGGCCAGGACTTTGACCTTGGCGATGCCGAGCCCGCAAATCTGGCGGGCGGCGCGCATCACCCGGGGGTCCTGACCCTCGGGAAGAACAATGGTGGGGACCAGGGTTTTGGCTCGCTGAATCAGAATGTCCATCAGTGGCATGTGCGGATTCCTCGTCGGTGTTGCGGGACTAGTGGATCAGCGCGGTGGTTTCCATGGCGATCATCAGCTCCTCGTTGGTCGGCATCACCAGGGCGGTGAGGGCGCTCTCGGGGGTGCTGATGATGCGGGCCTTGCCCATGACCTGGTTGGCCTCGGGATCGAGATGGCAGCCGAGCGCGCCGAGTCGGCCGAGCAGGGCCTCGCGGGAGGGCAGGCTGTTCTCGCCGATGCCGCCGGTGAGGACGATGGCGTCGGCCCCGCCGAGGATGGTGTAGTAGGCGCCGATGTAGCCTGCCAGACGATGGATGAAGCTGGCGAAGGCCTGCCTGGCGTGGGGGTCGGTTTTCTTGGCCTCGATGATCTCGCGCATGTCGCTGCGCCCGCCGAGCCCGAGCAGCCCGCTCTTCTTGTTCAGGATGGTGTCCACCTCGTCGACGCTCATGCCGAGGTGCTTGATGAGGTAGATCACGACGCCGGCGTCCACATTGCCCGAGCGGGTGCCCATGACCAGCCCGGCGAGGGGGGTCATGCCCATGGTGGTGTCCAGCACCTTGCCCCCGTCCACCGCCGCCAGGCTGCTGCCGTTGCCGAGGTGGCAGGTGATGATCTTGGCCGTGGCCGGATCGAGCCCGAGGTATTCGCAGGCCGCGCCGTAGACGAACTTGTGGCTGGTGCCGTGGAAGCCGTATTTGCGGATGCCGTGCTCCTCGTACAGCTCGCGGGGAACGGCGTAGAGGTAGGCGCTGGGGTCCATCGTCTGGTGGAAGGCGGTGTCGAAGACGGCCACGTTCGGGACGCCGGGGAAGGCCTCCTCGCAGGCGGTGATGCCGAGCAGGTTCGGGGGGTTGTGCAGCGGGGCCAGGGCGGCGCAGGCGTCGATCTTCGCCTTCACCTCGCCGTTCACCACCACCGGGGAGGTGAAGGTCTCGCCGCCGTGCACCACGCGGTGCCCGATGGCCTCCACCTCGTCGAGCCCCTTCAGCACGCCGCAGGCCGGGTCCACCAGCTTGTGGCAGAGCACCTGCATCGCCACCGCGTGGTCCGGGGCGACCACCCGCTCCTCCGTCTTCGCCTCGCTCCCCCGCTGGTAGATCAGGTTCGGCTCGGCCAGCCCGATCCGCTCCAGATTGCCCTTGGCCAGCATGGTGTAGGTCTCGCCCTCGTGGTCGAACACCATGAACTTCAACGAGGAACTGCCCGCGTTCACGACAAGTACTTTCACAGCCGAGACTCCTGTTGCGCCAACGTCGAAATACCCGGCCAGGCCACCCGCCGACAGGCTGGGCAATACTACGCCGCGCGCCGTATGATGGTATGCTGCTACGAACGGTGTAACATAGACGCGGGCGCGGGCAAGGCCAACCGGAAAACGGTCGCAGTTGTCGGCTTTTTGCGGGAAATTGACTTGTTTTGCGCGAAGCTGAAGGATTTCACCGTCGGTTCCTCCATTTGCCGAGCGGTGTCCCGCAGGCTAGGTTTCGGGGATTCCACCGGTTTATGCCTTTCCGGCGTTTTCCACCTTGCGGTTATTTGGAGAGACACGATGAACGGTTCCCGTCTCGCTGGCGCCTGGTTCGTCTCCGTCCTGCTGGTTTGCGGCTTGGTCCGGGCCGAGGTCTCGCTGCCCGCCATCTTCGGCAGCCATATGGTGCTGCAGCGGGGCATGGAGATTCCGGTCTGGGGCTGGGCGGCGCCCGGCGAACAGGTGGCCGTCAGGTTGGGCGAGGATAGCCGGGAAACGGTCGCCGACGCGGCCGGCGCCTGGCGGGTGGACCTGCCCGCCCGGGGGGAGGGCACGGGCCTGACCATGACCGTGACGGGGGCGAACACCCTCGTCTTCGCGGACGTGGCCGTGGGCGAGGTCTGGCTCTGCTCGGGCCAGTCCAACATGGAAATGGGCATCAAGAACTGCCTGAACCCCGATGCGGAAATCGCGGCGGCCGACTATCCGGACATCCGCCTGATCGACGTGCCCAAGACCACGGCGGCCCTGCCCCGGCCCAACTTCGCGGGCCAGTGGGTCCGCTGCACGCCCGAGACGGTGGCCAGCCACGGCACCTGGGGCGGCTTCAGCGCCGCCGCCTACTACTTCGGCCGCGAGCTGCACCGCGAACTCGGGGTTCCGATCGGCCTGATCGACTCCTCCTGGGGCGGCTCGCGCATCGAGCCCTGGACCCCGCCGGTTGGCTTCCGGGCCGTCCCCGCCCTGGCCGGCGTCGCCCGGCGCATCGAGACCGCCGACCCGCGCACCGAGGCCCACAAGAACCTCCTGGGCGAAACCCTCGCCGCCACCGAGAACTGGCTGGCGGCGGCCCGCGCGGGCCTGGCGGCGGAGACCCCCGTCGTGCCGCTGCCCGCGTTGCCCGAGGACCTCCGTCCCCTGGACCAGTACGGCGACCCCACCGCCATGTACAACGCCATGATCCATCCCCTCGTGCCCTACGCCCTCCGCGGCGCCATCTGGTACCAGGGCGAATCCAACCACCACGACCGCATGGCCTACGTGGACAAGACCCGCGCCCAGGTCGAGGGCTGGCGCGCCCTGTGGAACAACCCCGCCATGCCCTACTACTACGTGCAGATCGCCCCTTTCCAGTACGGCAGCGAGAATCCCGAAATCCTCGCCACCTTCTGGGAGGCCCAGGCCGCCATCGAGAAGCAGATTCCCCACACCGGCATGGCCGTCATCCACGACGTGGGCGACCTCAAGGACATCCATCCCAAGAACAAGCAGGAAGTCGGCCGCCGACTGGCCCTGCTCGCCCTGGCCGACACCTACGGCCGGCGGGACATCGTCTGCCGCGGCCCCCTCTTCCTCGCCGCCCGGGCCGACGGGGCCAGCATGGTGGTCTCCTTCGAGAACGCCGCCGGGCTCACCACCCGCGACGGCAAGACGCCCGACTGGTTCGAGCTGGGTGGCGACAACGGACGCTTCGTCCCGGCCACCGCCGAAATCGTCGGCGAGACCGTCGTCCTCTCCCACCCCGAAATCACCGCGCCCACCGCCATCCGCTACGCCTGGAACAAGCTGGCCGAGCCCAACCTGGCCAACGGCGCGGGCCTGCCCGCCGCCCCCTTCCAGTACGGCAAAATCGACGAGTTCGCCGTGATGTTCCGCCTCGCCCCCGAGGCCAAGGGCTACCAGACGATCTACGATGTGGCTCTCCCGAACATCACCTACCGCGACGATCGCGTCGTCTACGCCACCGACCGGAGCAAGGAATTCACCGGCGCCTTCGACCGGGTGGGCTATTTCCTGCATCTCCGCCTGAGCAGCGGCGAGGAGCGCTTCGTCTTCGCCTCGCTGGACGCCTTCACCACCGACCTCGGCCAGATCGGGGTGCCCGCCTTCGCCACCAAGGCCCAGTTCCAGCAGGCCGCCCGGAACCTCCAGGTGCAGAGCAACGTGCCCGGCCTCGCCACCGGCCCCGTCAACCAGGGCTGGATCGAGTTCTGGGCCTGCAACTACGGCCCCCAGAACGCCGCCAACGTCCCCGGCGCCTCCGCCGACCGCTACGATTTCGGCGACCAGATGAGCCTCGATGTGCCCCACGGCTACGGCTCCATGCAGATTCACAACGTGGACGCCAGGCAGGTCGTCTTCGCCTACAACAACTGGCGCGCGGGCGCGGAGGCCGATCTGGGCATCGGCAACAGCCCGAAGGGGCATCCCGACTACACCTTCGAGAAAAACGCGGGCGGCTACACGGAAGCCCGTCTCACCATCCTCGTCCGCCCCCTCAAGTAGACCCTGCTCAATACCCCAGAGCGGCGAGCCAGAGGGGAATGGTCGCCAGGGCAGCGACATGGGTGAGCAGCACGGCGGCGGCGGCGAATTCGCTGTCGGCCTGGTAGAGTTCGCTGAGCATGACGCTGGCGATGGCGGCGGGCATCACCGCCACCACCCGGAGCACGGCCAGCGCCTCCCCTTCGAGGGGCAGAAGCTGGAGGGCGAGCAGGGCCAGGGCCGGAATCAGCACCAGCCGCAGTCCCGCCACCGCCACCTGCATGGGCTGCCACAGGTGGCGGGGATGCAGCTCGGCCATGCGGCTGCCCGCCACCACCATCGCCAGCGGCGGCGCCGCCGCGCCCAGAATGGTCAAGGCATCGAGCAGGGCCGACCCGGCCTGGCCCGCCGCGGAGCCGGACGGGAACTCGAGACCGAACCGGTCGCGGGCCACGATGGTGACGACCGAGGCCGCGATGGCCGCCATCGGCATGGTCAGCAGACGCCGCGCCATCTGGCGGACCGAGACGCCCCCCTCGGCCAGCGCCAGCACCCCCAGGGTCCAGACCGCGATTTCCGAGCCGACCGAGGAAAACAGCAGCATGGCCACCCCCTTCTCCCCCCAGTAGAGCATCACCAGGGGCAGGGGCAGAAACACGTAGTTGTTGATGGTACACTGGAAGCGGAAGGCCCGGCGCAGTCCCGAACGGTCCTTGGCAATCAGCAGGGATGCCACCATGCCCACCGAAAAGCCCACCGCCATAATCAGCAATGTGCCCACCGGCAGGCCCCAGTTCCGGCACAGCTCCGCCAGGGTGTATTTCCGGACCAGCGAGCTGTAGATCAGGGCCGGATAGAAAATATGGGTGACCAGCGCCACCAGCCGTCCCGTCGAGTCGCCGTCCAGCATGCGCCGCCGCCGCGCGACCGCGCCGGCCGCAACCATGAGGAACACGGAAAGAAGACGGATGACGATAATCAGCATCGGGGTCCTTGCTGTCAAAGGGCGAAAACCCGATACCATAGCCTCCCCTAGCCCCTTCCGCTCGCCGACGCGGTTGCACCGGGACCGGCAACCGCTATCTTTCCCCGCCGAGGCCCGAGCGCGAACGGCACGGTGGTATGGTTCAGGCCTGGAGTCTGGGAGAACCCTAGACCCGGAGCCATGTTTTCCAGGTCCGCGACACAAGGAACCGGATCATGAAACTCAGCCTTCTCACCTATCTGCTGGGCAAGGATTACACCCTCGACGAACTGCTCGCCCTCTGCATCAAGTACGGCTACGCGGGGGTGGAATGCCGCGCCCAGCTCGGGCACCGGCACGGGGTCGAACTCTCGGCGACCCCCGAGGAACGCGCCAGGATCAAAGCCGCCTTCGCCGCCTCGGCCGTGCGCCTGGCCGGCATCTCGACCAGTTGCCGCTTCGAGGCGCTGGACAAGGCCGAGCGCGACGAGCAGGTCGCCACCGCCAAGAGCTTCATCGACCTCGCCGCCGCCGTCGGCGCGCCCCGCATCCGCGTCTTCGGCAACGCCTTCCCCAAGGGGGCCAACAAGTCCCAGGTCATCGAGAACGTCGGCATGTGCCTGCGCGAAATCGGCGAATACGCCGAGACCAGCGGGGTGGACTGCAATCTCGAAATGCACGGCGACTTCTACTATTGGGAATACGCCCTGAAGGCCGTGCGCATCGCCGACCATCCCCGCATCGGCATCGTCTACAACTGCGACCCCCGCGAACTCGCCTGGTCCCCCATCCGCAACTTCCTTGAACCGGTCGCCCCCTACCTCCGCCACGTCCACGCCCACGACCTGGAGTCGTCCAACTATCCCTACCGCGAGTTTTTCCACATTCTCAAGGACATCGGCTACGGCGGCTTCATCTCCCTCGAATGCAACGCCAGCGCCGACCCCGAGAAGGTCATCGCCCTCTACGCCCGCCTTTTCCAGTGGATGTACTGGAACGCCTGAGGCCGGGCGTCAGGCGGTTTCGCGGAGGTAGCGGGCGGCGACTTCGACGAAGGCGGCGCCGAGCTGTTTCCAGTCGGCGGCGAGGGGCTGGCGACCGAGGCCGTCGGCCTGGGTGGCGCGCAGTTCCCAGATGAAGGCGTTGATGCCGTACTGCTCGCTCAGGCCCTCGCCGAAGGTGCCCGCGTTGTGGAATCCGGCGGCGGTGTGGCCCTCGGTGAACCAGGTGTGCTCGCGCAGCAGTTCCTCGAACCGCGCCTGGCGGGCGACGAAGGCCTCGGGGTCCCGCGTGGGATGGGAAAAGTGGAGGTTGCCGCCGTCGTCGTTGTGCAGGTCGATGGCCAGCCGGGGAATGCGCCCGAGGCGGTGCTGTTCGGCGAACCAGAGGGCGAGGACGGCGTTTTCCGGGGCCAGCACGGGGTCGTGCGGCACGGCGGGATGCCAGTCCCGGTTCAGGTCCATGCCGGTGACGGTGAAGCGGCTCATGCCCCGGTTGACGCCGTCGCGGTTGGCCATGGGCTGGACGCAGAAGCGGACCCCGTCGAGCAGGGCTTGGCTGGCGGCGCTGCCGTCGAGCAGACGGTCCACCAGGCCCTCGATGAGCCAGCTTCCCCCGGTCTCCCAGGGATGGGCGCGGGCGCGCAGAAACACGCTCTCGGGCGCGTCCGCCCGGCCCAGCTCGAAGAACGGCAGGGCCCGGCCCTCGACGGTCGAGCCCAGATTGTAGACCCGCGCCAGGGGCGAGCGGCCCAGCCGCGCCAGGAGACGTTCGAGGTCCGCCTCGGTGTAGGGCACCAGGGTGGCGAAATGGACCACCCCGCCCGCGACGGGCACGGCGAATTCGGCGGCGAAGCCCTCCCGGTCGCTGGCGCAGCCATCGAGGCCCGACCAGGCGATGCCGTCGGCGGACACCACGCCGCGCACGAATTTGCGGGACATGGCGGGCGCCTCGCGCCCGTTCCAGCAGTTCATCACCTTGGCGATCCGCACCGCCAGGGTGCCCGGCGGCGTTCCCGGCGGCACATGCAGGCGCAGATGCCAGTGGGTGAACTGCCGGTTCGGGCTGAAGCGGGCATGGTCGGGGATGGGATACAGCTCGACCGCCCCGTCCTCGGCCTGGCGCCAGTGCAGCGGGGAACCGTTCGGGAAGAAGGTGTCGACGAACACGGGAATCATGGGAGCCTCTCCGGGTTGGAATGGGAGGAATGTCGCCTGTTCGGAAACGATGTCAACATGGCGCGTGGCGTTGATTCCTGCCTGCCCTTGCGTATACTAGTTGTTCGGCCATGTCACGCACGATCAGGAATCCAGCAAACGCATGAGTTCGGCAACCCGTTCCGCAGGCACCCAGCGCCCCACCCGCTTCGTGGTGGGAATCGATCTCGGCACCACCAACAGCTCGGTCTGCTATGTGGACACGGAGGGCGAACCCGGCCCGCAGCAGTTCGCCATTCCCCAGTTGGTGGCGGCGGGCGAAGTGGGCGCGGGCGAGCTGCTGCCCTCCTTCTGCTATCTGGCCGGGACCGCCGAGCTGCCGGCGGGCGCGCTCGAGCTGCCCTGGGACCGGCAGGCGGACCACGCGGTGGGGGTCTTCGCCCGCATCCAGGGCGCGGCCATTCCCGAGCGCCTGGTGGCCTCCGCGAAAAGCTGGCTGGCCCATGCCGGGGTGGACCGCACCCGCGGGATTCTGCCTTGGGGATCGGAGCTGGGCGGGCAGATGGTGTCGCCCGTCGCGGTTTCGGCCCGCTACCTCGGCCACATCCGGGCCGCCTGGGACCATGCCTTCGGCCGTCTGCGCGACCGGGAGGGCACGCCCTGCGTCCTCGCCGAGCAGCAGGTGGTGCTCACCGTTCCCGCCTCCTTCGACGAAGTCGCCCGTCAACTGACCCTCGACGCCGCCAAACAGGCCGGGCTGGGCCATGTGGTCCTCATCGAGGAGCCCCTCGCCGCCTTCTATTCGTGGCTCTGGCATCACGAGGCGGACTGGCGGAGCCTGGTGGACGAGAACGAGACGATTCTGGTGGTGGACGTGGGCGGCGGCACCACCGATTTCTCCCTGGTCCGCATCGAGCCGGGTTTCTCCCTGCGCCGCACCGCCGTCGGCGAGCATCTGCTGCTGGGCGGGGACAACATGGACATGAGCCTGGCCCGCGAGGCCGAAGCCGCCTGGGGCGCCAAGCTGAGTCCGCGCGAATGGAGCCAGCTCTGCCTTGAGTGCCGCCGGGTCAAGGAGCGCTTGCTCGCGGCCGACGCCCCGGCAAGCGCCGATCTCGCCGTCGCGGGCCAGGGGCGCTCGCTCATCGCCAGCACCCGCACCCACACCTTCGCCCGCGAGCAGGTGGTCGAGCGCATCCGCGAGGGCTTCTTCCCGCCGCTTGCCGCCGACGCCCCCGATCCCGAGCGCGCGCGCGGCATGCGCCAGATGGGCCTGCCCTACGTCGGCGACCCCGCCGTCACCCGGCATCTGCTGCGGTTCCTGCGCGGGGCCGCCGCCACCGTCGAGCAGCCCGTCCACGGCCTGGCCGCGCCCTCGCGCATCCTCTTCAACGGCGGGGCCATGCTGCCGGTCAGCCTGCGCGAGCGGGTCTGCGCCACGGTCGGCGAATGGGTCGGCACCGGCCCGCTCCCCGAACTCGCCGCCGCCGATCTGAATCTGGCGGTCTCGCGCGGCGCGGCCTACTACGGCCTCGTGCGTCTGGGCCAGGGCGTGCGGGTCACGGGCGGCATCGCCCGCGCCTACTACCTCGAAGTGGGCGGCGGCGACGAGTCCCGCCTGCTCTGCGTCATGCCCCGCGACACCCAGGAAGGCGTCGTGCGCGAACTGGCCGATCTGACCTTCGAGCTGGCCACCAACCAGCCGGTCCGTTTCCCCCTCGCCGCCAGCACCGTCCGGCTGGGCGACCAGCTCGGCGACCGGGTCGAGGCGGGCGACGACATCCGCCCGCTGCCGCCCCTCCACACCGTCATCCCCCACGGCAAGGGACACTCGCGCCGCATTCCCGTGCGGCTCTCCACCCGGCTCGAAGAGGTGGGCACCCTCGCGGTCTGGTGCGCCTCCCTCGACGGACGCCACCGCTACCCCCTCAGCTTCGATCTGCGCGGCCAGGCGGAAGCCACCGCCGGCGAAGTCGAGATCGTGGTCGATGCCGACCGCCGCGAGGCGGCGCTGGACCTGCTCGGCCGCGCCTTCGGCGACGAGCCGGACCGGCTCAAGCGCCTCCCCGCCGAACTCGAAGGCTGTCTCGACCTGCCCCGCAAAGACTGGGGCGCGGCTCTGCTCCGCCATCTGGCCGACGCCCTGCTGGAACAGGTCGCCCGGCGCGGGACCACCGCCCGGCACGAAGCGCGCTGGCTGAATCTGGCCGGTTTCGCCCTCCGCCCCGGTTTCGGGGTGCCCGGCGACGAGTGGCGCCTCCGTCAGCTCTGGAAGCTCTGGCACGAGGGCTGTGCCAATTCCCGCGACGTTCAGGCGGCGGCGGACTGGTGGACCCTCTGGCGGCGCGTGGCCGGCGGCCTCCGCCAGGGCCAGCAGCAGCAGATCGCCCACCCCCTCGTCCGCGACCTCGTCCCGAAAAAGGGCCAGCGCCTCGATGCCCGCCGGGGACCGGCGCAGGAAACCATCGAGATGTGGCGCTGCCTCGGCGCCCTCGAACGCCTGTCCGCCAAGGCCAAGCTCGAGGTGCTCCACTCCCTGCTGGACGGTTCGCAGCGGCTGGCCGAGCATCATTTCTGGGTGGTGGCGCGGCTGGCGGCGCGGTGCCTGTTCCACGGTCCCGAGGACACGGTCGTTCCCGCCGCCAAGCTCGAACCCCTCCTGCCCGAACTGTTCGCCCGCGCCAACCAGAGCCGCGAGCGCATGGCCCTCTTCGCCGTGGCCAACGCCTGCCGCAAATGCGGGGTGCGCGGGCTCGATCTCGGCGACGGCCCGGTCGAGCAGGCCGATTCCCTCCTGGCCCGGCTCGACGCCCCCGGGGAATGGCGGCATCTCCTCCGCCATGCCGAGGCCGCCTCCCGCAGCTTCCAGCGCGAGGTGGCGGGCGAAGCCCTGCCCCTCGGCATCCATCTCGCCGAATAGCCCCGCGCGCGGATAAAAGAAACGCACGGTTTCCGGGTGGGAAACCGTGCGTGGGATTGGAAGACCGGGAAGCGTGTTAGCGAGCGTAGAACTCGACGACGCGCATGATCTCGACACCGGCGGGAATTTCTTCCGGCAGGGGCTCGCGGGCCACGAGGACGCGGCAGTTTTCCTTGTCGGCCTCGAGGTAGGCGGGGGGCTTGATGTCGGTGCTGCGGGCGATGTCGGCGATGGTGGGGGAGACCTGGGCGTTGATGGAGACGACCTGGCCGGGCCGCAGACGATAGCCGCCGCGGTTGACGATCTTGCCGTCAACCAGAATGTGGCGGTGGGAAACGGCCTGCTTGGCGGCGAAGATGGTCGGGGCGAGCCCGCTGCGGTAGACGACCGAGGAGAGGCGCAGCTCGATGTAGCGGAGGAGCTTTTCGCCCGTGGCGCCGGCGCCGGCCTTGGCCTGCTTGTAGACGTAGCGGAGCTGCCGTTCGGTGAGCTGGTAGTGGGCGCGCAGCTTCTGCTTTTCGAGGAGGAGTTCGCCGTAGGTGGAGAGCTTGCGGCGGCGGCGGTTGTTGCCGTGCTGGCCGGCGGAGTAGGGGCGCCGGACGCTGGGGCACTTGGGATCGCCCCACACGCAACTGCCAAGACGGCGGCAGAGCCTGTGCTTCGGACCTTGCTTCATGACGGTGTCCTTGTCTTCGCGCCTGGCCGTTTCAGTTGCGGCTGCCAAACCTGGGATACGCCTGCGGGGTGCAATAATGGGTCGCAGGCTCGGGGCACAAGGCCACCGAGGCATAATGCCAGACGACGGAACCGCCTACTATACGGTGCCTTTGCCGGGAATCAACCCGGCTGCGCCACGCTATCGCCGCCGCCGTCGGCCGAACCGGCGGCCTCCCGCTTTTTCGGCCCCTTCGCCGCCGAGCGCCCAGAACCAGGTGAGGACGACGAGGACCGTGTTCGTCTCCCAATAGGCGCTGGTGGCCAGGATCGCCACCAGGAGCCGGGGCGCGAAAACCCAGCCCAGCCACCACAGCAGTCCGCCGGTGGCGACGCTCGAAAAGAGCAGCGTGAGGCGGGGGAAGAAAAACAGGAAGAGGATGAACCAGACCCCGTGGACATCCCAGAAATTCACCGAATCCATATTGCTCTCCCTGGTGGGTATGGCCGGTCCGGCATGCGTTCGGAATCCGGTATGATACGATGCGGGCCGTTTCCCGGGATGCAAGCGGCGGCATTCCCGCCGCAAGAACCAGACCGGTGACATGGGGCGGTGATGGAAGACGTTTCGCTGGCGTTCGCTCGTGCGTTCCGGCGCTTGATTCCGTGCCGGGAGGCGGCATCTTGAGGCAGAAACCTGCCTCAAGGAGAGCGGACCATGAACCCCACTGAACCCAAACGCCGCCGCCTGGGTTGCGCGGCCATCGTGCTTTTTCCCCTGCTTTTCTGCTACGCACTATGGAACATCACGTTTTATCCATGGGCAAAGGTCACCGCTCGGGTCGTCGACGATGCGGGAAACCCGATAAAGAAGGCGCAAGTCAGTACCACCTTTGTCCGTCGTCATATTTTTACCAGCACAAAAAGAACCCAACAGAAGAGGAAGACGGGGAAGAGTGGGAAGGCAAGCGCTTTCGGCAGAACCTCGCGCGGCGTTTATCTGTCTGCTCAGAAGACCGGCTTCTACAAAACACACAACTCCTGTGACTTAATTAGGCATGCCTGGTGGCATTGGAAACCCTGGAACCCGACCGTGGACCTCCCCCTCCGCCGCATCGGCAACCCGGTCCCCATGTGCGCGAAGAGATTCTCTGATATCCTCCTCCCGGAGGCGTCCATGGAGGAGGGAGGAGTCGGCTACGACCTCCTGGTCGGCGACTGGGTCGAGCCCCACGGGAAGGGAACCGTGAAGGACATGGTCTTCTCGCTGAAGCGGAACTATGTGGATGACGGCAATTTTGATGCCGAGCTGCGGATCACCATGTCGAATCCGGGCGACGGGTTTTCCCCGATCTCCCCGGAGGAGATTCTGGAGGGGAGCGAGCAGCCGCTCCCCTCGACCGCCCACGAGGAGGGCTATGTCCCCTCGCTGGTCTTCCGCAAGGTATACCATCTGACGGAAAAAATAGTCGTGGATACCATCGAGCCCAACGCCGATTCCTTCTTTCTTCGGGTCCGCACGCAGCTCGGTCCGGACGGCAAAGTCGAGTCCGCGATGTACGGGAAGCTGGTCGGGCACCCCTTTTGGTGGAGCATACGCAGAACCACCACCGCCCGTATCGACACTACCTCCTACTACGTGAACCCGGACGGCACGCGCAACGTGGAGTTCGACCCGAAGCGGAATCTCCTGCAAGGGCTCGATTCCTCGGAGAGCCCCCGAAAACCGTGAGGCGCGGGACTCCAGGGACAGCGCAATCAAGAGGGTCTTCGCCACTGCCCCGCAGGCCGGGGCGTCCCGCCTTGGACTGACGGCCAAGGACCGATATGCCGCCCTCCGGGGGAGGGCTCGAATACCAGGCATGCAACCCGTCTGGTTGGGTGAGGGGCCGGGCGAGGGCAAGCCTCGCCCCTACGGGCTACCTGCCGCCCTCCGGCGAGGGCTCGAATACCAAGACCCAATCCCAACAACCAAGGGGCTGCAACCCGGCTGGTTGGG